>WGFY01000025.1 GCA_015491995.1 Mesoaciditoga sp. | reverse complement strand
TGGAATCGAATACATCTTTAGCGATAATTTTATCCAAAGATGGTTGATTTTGTGGTAACATTAGGTGGACCGTCTCCTTTCTGTTTTTGGGATAACCTTATGTTAGCACATGAGGATAAAGATATGGAGGCGGTCTTTTAATATTGTAACAGCTATTTGAATCACACAGTCTATTTAGTTGTTAATGACCTTTGATTTTTCCCTTAACCATGCACCTTATTTTTTGAACAGGCTAAAAATAATGGTTTATTTCCTGGTTTTGATAAAATGTCAACTATTTAACGCAAATGTTTTACATATTCATAATAAGACTTCCTATTTGATAAAAAGCCACAGCGAACGTCCACCCTATTGTAAGACTATATATTACTGAAAATGTTGCCCATTTCCAGTTTGTCTCTTTGTATATGGCGCCTATTGTTGCAATACATGGAATGTACAACAAACTCATGATCATGAATGAGTAAGCTGAAAGTTGTGTGAAATAATGTGGGAGGGTGGACATGAGATTACCGCTTCCACCGAACAAAGTTCCCATTGTTCCAACAACTGTTTCCTTTGCAATTACGCCAAAGAAAAGTGCTACTCCGGCTTGCCAAAATCCAAATCCAGCAGGCTTGAAAATTGGTGCAAGGAACATTCCCAAGTGTCCTATCAATGTTTGCTGACTGGCGTATTGGGCCGAAGTTGGAAAGCTTGACAAAAACCAAACCAACACCACTCCAGCAACGATTACCGTTCCTGCCTTTTTCAAAAAAGCGCTAGATCTTTCCCACATGTGAATTAAAGTAATTCTTGCGGTTGGTAACCTGTAAGGAGGAAGTTCCATGATAAGTGGTGCAGTTTCATGCTTGAAAAATATGGGTTTGAGAATCTTAGCGGAAAGAATTGCAACGATAATTCCAAGCAAGTAAAGCGAGAAAACGATAGTTCCTTGATTACTCTTGAAAAAGATCGATGTAAATAATATATATATCACCAGCCTGGCAGAGCAAGACATAAATGGATTTATCAATATGGTCAGTATTCTGTCTTTTTCAGAGCTAAGTGTTCTTGTGGACATAATTGCTGGTACGTTACATCCAAAACCTATGATCATTGGAATAAAAGATTTACCGTGTAATCCTATCGCATGCATCAGCTTGTCCATGACAAATGCAGCACGCGCCATGTATCCCGAGTCTTCAAGAATTGCTATCGCAAGAAAAAGAATCATGATATTTGGGAGAAACGCCAAAACCGTCCCAACTCCTCCTATTAATCCATTCGTCAAAAAAGAAGTTAACCACGCAGGCGCTTGTATCGTTCCCATTCCGACAGTCGTAACACCTGAAAGCCATCCAAAAAACATATCAATGTAGTCTGCGAGCCATCCGCCAATCGTAAAAGTTGCTTCAAAAGTTGCCCACATTACCACAAGAAATATTGGTATTCCTAAAAATCTGTTTGTAAGGACCATGTCTATCTTATCAGAAACAGTTAGACCTTTCTTCTTTCCCTTTGATACTCTAACGCTTTCTTTTAGAAGACCTCTTATGAAATCGTACCTTCTTTCGATCATCCATGTCTCCATATCATAACCAAAATCTTTTTCAAGTTTGCTTGCTGAATGCATTGCTTCTTCAGTAATGGATTTTCTACCTGTTTTCTCCAAATATTTTACGATTTCTGGATCTCCTTCAAGAAGCCTTATAATCAAGAACCTTTTAGGATATATATTTTCACTGTCAAATTCCCTTTCTAACTTTGATATCTCATTTTCCACATCTTCTGAGTAATCTACAAAGAATTCTGATTTTTTTGGAGAAGCCGCAGCCTTCAAAATTGCTTCTTTTAAGTCTTCAAGCCCGTTTTTGTGAAAAACATCAGTTTTCACAACAGGGCAACCAAGAACTTTTCCCATTTTTTCTGTGTCTATCTTTATTCCCTCATGCTCAGCTATATCATTCATATTCAAATCCAAGACGATCTTTCCACCAAGCTCTAACACTGAAATAGCCAAGTAAAGATTTCTTTCAAGATTTGTTGAATCCATGACTATTACGGTAACATCTGGCTTATCTCTTATCAAAAAATCACGAGCCACTCGCTCATCTAAAGAAGAGGCTGTGAGACCATACGTGCCTGGAAGATCTATCACTTCAAATTCTTTATTCTTGTAAAAAAATCTTCCAACTTTCTTTTCAACTGTAACACCTGGCCAATTCCCAACATGTTGATGAGAACCCGTTAATGCGTTGAACATCGTTGATTTCCCTGTATTTGGATTTCCAGCTAAAGCTACACGTACAATTTCTTCATCAATCTTTTCTACGGTTTTTGGCATTATTTCACCTCCAAAGTGGATCTTACAGGTCTCACCAATATCTTTTGTGCCATACCGCGCCCTATTCCTATTCTTGTGTTTCCCACACCAAGGATCATTGCACCGTAATCCCCTTCCCGTATGATTTTCAATCTTGTGCCAGAGTATATTCCCATACTCGCAAGTTTATCAATAAAGCTCTTTCCGCCAACAAGTTTGACCACTTCAACCAGTTCTCCGTTTTTACCGTACAACAATGGGATCATGATAATTCCTCCACTATTATTTGGTTTGCTTCTTCTTTTCTTAAAGAAAGATGATAGCCTTTGACAACTATGTCTATAGGATCGCCAAGTGGAGCCATTTTTTCTACTTTTACCTCGGTTCCGGGAACTATTCCCATACTCATAAGCCTTGCCTTAACTGGACTACCAGGGTTATTGGAAGTGATTCTCAAAACGCGTCCTCGTTTTCCCTTCTTTAAATTTCCGAGTTTTATTTCTCTTTTCACAACATTATCTCCTTTCATACTTAGTATTTCGCAATCATCTGGCATTTCACCATTTTGTAAAAAGCAAGCAAAACATTCGTGCCATTTTGCGGGTTTTTCGCTCTCAGATTGCCGAACGAATTCCATAAAACGTGTGATCTTGTTTAAAGTTTCAACGTGAAGATCGTGTTCAACCTTGTGCGCATCATTCTCAGCTATTGATTCACTAACTCCAAGTATCTCGTGAAAAAACGAGTAAATTGTCTTATGCCTTTCATATAATTTTCGAGCCAATTCAAGCCCACCTTCAGTTAGTTCTACATACCCATATTTTTCATGTTCGACAAGTCCCTTGCTTTTGAGATTTTGAATGGCATTTACAACTGAAGGCATCTTAACCTTTCTTCGTTTTGACAGATC
>WGFY01000024.1 GCA_015491995.1 Mesoaciditoga sp. | reverse complement strand
GACAGATTATCGAGTTCCTCTTGTAAAATTCTATTTTCGATACCTTGGAAATTTTATCAAGCGAATCTTTGCTAAAATTTTCTAAATACCCAACATCTTTCAGAAATTTTAAAATATCCATATCATCAACAATTTTAACACATTGTAGGCTTATATCAGGAATTTTTTAAGACGCAAAATGTCCAAATTATCTTCAAAACTTCAGAACTTCTTAATCTTCAACTCTTCCATAGATGTTAAAATAATTATGAGCATAAGACCTATATCGAACCAACTTTAGTAAAATGAGGGCGGATTCCAAGAACTCTACTTGCTTGTAGTTTAGGAAGATGTAAATCTATCGTATTTGGCATAAGTAAAGAGCTTTTTTTCTTTTTGCCTATGTGAAAAATAAAACATGGAGGCGATGAAAAGTGTCTGGAAAGTATGATGAGTGGTTCGGTGTTCCAAGAAAAGAAATCAAATGGTATCCAACGATCGATCCGGCAACTTGTTTGGGATGTGGTCTCTGCTTCATGACATGTGGCAGAAAGGTCTACAGCTACGATCTCAACGCAAAGAAGCCCGTCGTTGCAAATCCGTATAACTGTCTTATCGGATGCACCACATGTGCCAACATCTGCCCTGTTGGAGCGATAACCTTCCAATCCACTGAGGTCGTTCATGATGCGATAAAGAAGAACAAAATCATAGCTAAAGTTAGAGATTTAGTTCCAACCAGAGTTCAATTCATGGTTGAACAACAACATGAAAGTGATGTTTCTAAAGAAACGAAATGATCCCTTTTCCAAGGAATGAGGAGATAAAAGCCGCACTTGCGGCTTTTATCAATCTATCGCATTTTTCAAAATGATATTCGAATACCATTTTGCACTGTCTTTAATTGTTCTTTTCTGAGTTTTGTAATCGATGTACACAATTCCGAAACGCTTTGAATACCCCTCCGCCCACTCGTAATTGTCCATTAAAGACCACACGAAATATCCCTTTAGCTTTACACCATCCATCAAAGCTTTGTGAGCTTCTTTGAAATGCGCCTTAAGATAGCCTATTCTTTTTTGGTCGTGCACTTCACCTGTTATCACGGAATCTTTGAATGCCGCACCATTTTCTGTGATGAAAACTTCTTTTGGATTGTAAGTATCTTGAACCCCTGTAAGAATTTCATACAACCCTTGCGGGTATATTTCCCATCCCATATCCGTTTTTTCAAGTCCACGATCCAGTGTTCTTATTCCAAAAGTAGCTTTGGGGTCTGACTTTACCAAACTTCCTGAGTAGTAATTTATTCCCACAAAATCTATTGATTTTTTTATATCATCCATATCGTGTTCATATCCAGCTGGGAAATAATCCCTTGCAACAACAAGAAGATGTTTTGGATATTCGCCTTTGAATATGGGATTCAAAAACAACGGGTAATTTATCTGCTCATGAGCGATTTGGGCTGCCATAAGGTCTGCCTCGTTTTGTGACACCGGTGATTGGGAGCGATTGGAAAGGGTAATGCCTATTTTCCCATCAAGATTTTCAGCCCTGAAAGCATCGACCGCTTTCGAATGAGCTCTCAGTTGATTGTGCACGACTTTGAAAGCCGCATACACATCTTTCATCCCTGGTGCGTGAATTCCGAGCATATGTCCCATGAACGCCGTTACCCATGGTTCATTGAGGGTGATCCAATGCTTGACTCTGTCACCCAATTTTTGAAATACGTAATCGGCGTAGTCTGCAAACCAGTTTGCAACATCTCTGTTCATCCATCCACCTTCATCTTGAAGGGCTGCTGGCAAATCCCAATGGTAAAGCGTTACAAAAGGCTCTATTCCGGCGTTCATCAACTCGTCTACAAGTCGATCGTAAAAATCTATTCCTTTAAGGTTTATCTTACCTTTTCCATTTGGAAATACTCTTGGCCAAGCAATGGAAAAGCGGTAAGCTTTAACGCCAAGTTCTTTCATCATGGCAACATCTTCCTTGTAGTGATGGTAATGATCGCAAGCAACATCTCCGGTATCGCCTTTGTATGTGGTGTTAGGTGTGTGTGAAAAACGATGCCATATTGACTGACCAGCACCATCTGCCAACGGAAATCCTTCTATTTGATAAGAGGCGGTCGCCACTCCCCATAAAAAGTCCTTTGGAAACTCCATTTTCTCCATTTCAAGACCTCCTTTAAAGGTTATTCGAGGTTCCTGCCGCTTTCTCAAAGATAAAATGCCTCATTGCGTACGCCGCCGCGCCTATACTTATTGACTCTTTACGCATGTCGGAAAGTTCTATGCGGATGGTTTTTCCCCATTTCCTTCCCAAACTGTACTTGTCAAACGATTCCCTCACAGAGGTCAAAATTCTATCGCCTAATGTGGCTATTTTCCCTCCTATAAATATCTTTTCCGGTGCCAATATGTTTGCCACCGTTGCAAGTGATTCTCCAATTAAATGTCCGGCATTCCTTATCACTTCATCAGCCACTTCGGGTGATTCATCAGTGTTTTTTTCGTTATTCACGAGAGTTCCAATGGTTTTCAACAAAGTTTCAACTCCATAAATGTTCTCCAAGAAACGAACTTCTGTCCCGTCTCTAACAAGAGCATGTCCAAATTCTCCTTCGTAGTTGGAAGATCCCTTATACACTTCCTCGTTGATAATTATTCCAACACCTATGCCTTCATTTAAAAGCACGTACAGAAATGTGTTTAAATTTTTGCCTTTACCATACCATTTTTCGGCCAAAGCTGCACAGTTAGCATCGTTTTCGATCCAAATTGGGAGTTTGTACTTCTCAAAAATTATCTTGCTTAATGGAATGTTTTTCCATCCAAAAAAATTAGGCGGTTCTACGATTATGCCTTTCTTTACGTCTATAGATCCTGGTGCTCCAACACCTATTGTATCGATCCTTTTGCTTCCTAAAAGAGAACTGAGAATGTCATCTACAAACTCAAAAAGAGTGTCAATCACCTTTTGAGGGCCAACATCTCCATATGATGGACCCGTTCTTTTCAAAATTATTTCTCCATGTGAGTTTATCAACACCGCTTCTATATGGTGTCTAGATAATTCGATACCTACGGCGTAGGCCGCATCTTTTCTAATTTTAAGAGGGGTTATAGTTCTACCCACACCGTTCCTGTTGAGGATGGGGCGAGTCTCCTCAAGAACACCTTTGGATATCAGCTCATGTGCCATAGAAGATACAGTCGTCTTTGTGAGGCCTGTTATCTCTGATAACTCCACTCTTGCAATCTCACCTTTTTTCAAGAGGATATCCAAAAGATTTTTCATGTTCTTCGCCCTCAAATATTTTCTAAGATCATTGGTTCTGATTTCACTCATTATGACTACCTCTTATCGTCTTATACGATTGATTTAAATCACCCAAAAACAGAGCGCCATTGGGCGCCGTTTAAATTGTATAGCGTGACTCCTCCGAAATGGGTTGGTAAAATTCAGCCTTCAACATCTACCCGTTTTTCATTTAAGAAAAAGAGCAATTCCGATTCTTTTATAGAAAAGTTAACGTCGTCTCCCTCAGAGATCTTAACTGTATTTGATATGAAAAGCTTCACTTTTATTTTTTCTGAATTCAATGCGGTTTCAACGGAAACCAAAAGATTGGCACCCATTGGTTCTATCAACGTAACTTTCCCAAATATGTTTCCCTTACCCAACACGATATTTTCCGGTCTTATCCCAATTTCAACTTTTCCATCGTGAGTGAGTTTTTCAAGGGCGTTTACCTTTGAAGAAGAAAACAGTTTGCTCATATCTTCGGCATTCTTGGCTTCTATTATATTTATTTGAGGGTTACCGACAAAAACGGCAACGAATTTGTTCACAGGACGTTTGTATATTTCTTCAGGTGCACCGATCTGTTGAATTACGCCGTAATTCATAACCACTATTTTATCCGACATTGCCAAGGCTTCCTCTTGATCGTGTGTAACGTAAATTGTGGTACCATCTACGCTGTGAAATAGCGCTTTAAGTTCTCCTCTCATCCTATGTCTTAATATCGCATCCAAATTTGCAAGTGGTTCATCCAACAAGAACAAGTTAGGCTCTCTGACCAAAGCACGCCCTATTGCCACCCGCTGACGTTGTCCTCCACTTAACTCTCTTGGCTTTCTATCCAAGAGAGTTGATATTCCAAGCATTTGAGCTATGCTTCCAACCCTTGTTTTTACATCACTTTTCGACATTTTTCTGACTTGCAAGGGGATGGCTATATTCTCGAACACATTCATATGAGGATACAATGCGTAACTTTGAAAAACCATCGCAATATCTCTCTCAGAGGGAGACAAAGCGTTGATAATTTTATCGTTTATCAATATCTCTCCCTCGCTTGTTCTATCCAAGCCGGCTATTAAACGCAAAGTGGTCGTTTTCCCACAACCGGATGGGCCAAGCAGGGTCACAAATTCTCCCTCATCAACGAAAAAATTCGCGTTGTTGACTGCTATCACCTTTTCTCCAAAACGTTTATAAACTTTCTTAAATTCTAATCTATGCACGCATTCATCACTTCCTCTAATTTTATCCTTTTATGGCACCGGCTGTAAGACCACTGATGATCTTCTCTTGGGCTATAAATATTATGATAACCAAAGGTACGGTTACAAGGAGTGCTCCTGCTATGATCTCGCCCCATGGATATTGATAAGAAAATCTACCAGATATCATGGAAATTCCAACTGTAATGGTTCTCATATTTTCTTTGGTCATGAATGTCAATGCAAGTATGAACTCATTCCAGCACGCTATGAAATTCAGTATTGCCACCGTTGAAACAGCTGGTATTCCCAAAGGGAGTATTATCTTGTAAAAGGCTTGAAATCTAGACATGCCATCTACTCTTGCCGCTTCGTAAAGAGCGGTTGGTATCTGCTCAAAGTATGTGGCAAGGATCCACACTGTCAACGGAATACTCACTGAAGTGTAAGGTAAAATCAAGCTGAGATAATTGTTCAACAAGTGAAAATTGGCGAACATCTCGTAAAGAGGAAATATCATAGTTGCCGCTGGAAAGAATCCAAGTATGAGTAAAAAGTTCATGAAAGGATTGGAACCCCTAAACTTGATTTTGGCAACGGCAAAAGCCGCCATAGATCCGATAAGTACCACGATAGCTGTGGCGCTAAGAGAAACGATCGTACTGTTTTTTATGTAAGTCAACAAAGGTATGTTCTCAAATACTCCTATATAGTTTGAAAAAGTGAAAGCTACCGGATAAAGTATGGGTGGTGAGGAATAGGATACACTTGTTGGCTCAATCGAATCCAAAACCAAAAAATAAATTGGGAAAAGGCAATAAAAAGCCATAATTGTAACACCAACGTAAAGGAGAAATCGCTTCAATCTCATTGGGCATACCTTCTTCCTATGTAGCTTCTCGTTGTCCAAACGATCACAACAAGTACCAGTATGTATATCGCCATCATCACAGATGTGGCTGCACCAGCTCTAACATCGAGCCAATTAAAGGTTTGCTGATATATAAAAGGGGATAAAGCCATTGTTGCATTCCCAGGGCCACCGCTTGTGAGAACCCATATCAGATCAAACACACCAAATGCCTGCAAGAATCTGAACATGAGCGTAACGATTATGGCTGGAATCATCAAAGGAATGGTGAGCTTTCTCAACTGAAAAAACCATCCGGCTCCATCAACTTGCATTGCCTCATAAAGATCTTTGGGAATTGCTTGTAAACCAGCGAGCAGCAAAAGTGCACAAAATGGTACCGTTTTCCAAGCATCGGCCATGATTATAGAAATAAAAGCGAGATTGGGAGTCGAAAGAAAATAAGGTGGCGATTTTGCAAGGTGAAGCCAATACAAAAGCCATGGAAATGGTCCGTATGAATGTTGAAGTAAAAATTTCCATCCAGTGGCCATAATGGCGGTAGGCAGTGCCCATGGGATCAAAAAAACGGTTCTAAGGGCTTTTCTGCCATGAAATTCCTCATTAAGTAATAAAGCGAAAACAAATCCTATAAGCATTTCGATAGAAACTGATATCAAAGAAAACGACACGGTAATCCACGTCGATTGCCAAAAAGACTGACTGGTAAGAATTTGATAGTAATTGTTAAGGGTAAAACCACCTTTTATAGTCGTGAAAGAAAGCCAGACGTTCTTCATCAACGGATAAATTTGAAAAATCGTGAAAAACACCACTACCGGAGCCACAAATCCCAAAACAGCACGAAAATACCCTTTCTCATGGTTGGGAATAGCACTTCGCTTTGGCAAAACTTTACACCTCCTTTTACCAAAAGAGAAGCGGCAGGTGGCATCGCCACTCGCCGCTAAATTCATGCTTTAATGCGTTGACCAGTACTCTTGAACAGCTTTTCTTGCGGCTCTGGCCATTGCTTCGTTAGCTTGTTTCGGTGTCATTTGTTGTGTCATAGCCATCGTGAGGTATCTCGACATTATGTCAGATAATTTTGGCCATAACGGAGTTGCTGGTCTCCATCTTGTGTGTTCGAGTATGGTGCGAAGATCTTTGAAGAATGGATTCCATTTAAGCACTTCAGGATCGTAGTATATATCTCTTCTTGAAACATCGTTGCCTTGCATTTTGACCATCAATTTTTCTGTTTCATAGCTATTCATGAACTGGGCAAATTTGATAGCAGCTGGAATTTTGGACTTGTTTATGAAGGCAGATATTGATATTCCCCATCCACCTTGAGTTGCAAAAGAATGTTGACCGTCGGCACTGACTTCTGTCATAACGCCAACTTTACCCTTTACCTTCGAATTTTTATCCGTCTGTGACAACACCCAAACGTACGGCCAGTTTCTCAAGAAAACAGCGTGACCGGACTCAAACATCTGCCTTGATTCTTCTTCCATGAATGTCAAAACATCTGGCGGGGTTATCTTGTATTTATGAATGGTATCCACAAGATACTGTGTAGCTTGAATCGCTTGAGGAGAATCTATCCCAACTTTTCTTGTAACAGGGTTGTAGTAATATCCACCGTTACCCCAAAGCCATTCAAGATAGAAACAGTCAAGGCCTTCATATTGAGCACCTTGATAGATGAATCCCCATAATCCCTTAGAAGGATCTTGCAATTTCTGGGCATCTTTAAAAAGTTCCTTGTAAGTTCTTGGCGGCTTTATTCCCGCTTTTTTAAGTAGATCTTTTCTGTAGTATATAAGCCCTGCATCACTCATAACTGGCATTCTGTATATATGACCTTTCCAGATACTTCCATCAACCGTCGCTCTGAAATTTTGTGCGTAAAGCTTGTTCACATCCACGTATTTATCAATTGGAAGCAACCAACCTTGTGCAGCAAGCGGTGGAATCCATATTATATCTGCCCATACGAGATCGTAGGGAGATGTGTGAGCCATCGAAGCCGTCATAAACATCTGTTGGCGTGCATTGGTTGAATGAGGTCCCTGAATAAGATTTACGGTGATATCAGGATTGGCTTTTTCGAAATTCGCTATGGCCTTTGCGAAAAATCCTTGTGTGTCAGGCCCAGTTAGAAACGTGATAGATGTTTTTGCCGCCATGGTTACAACTGAGAACAACATCATCGCGGCGATCACCAAAAATACCAGTTTCTTCCTCACTTTAAAACGCCTCCTATATTTGAATTTAGCTCCTCAGATTTTGAGGAAACCAGTCGTCTTCATTACTCTTGCTTTTATCAATTATGAACCATTTGTTAATAAGTAATCATTTCTTACAAATACTTTATCATTATTTTTACATCGTGTCAAAGATAATTTCAGGAGGTTTTTAAGCGTTATGAGCAAATAAACGCTAAAATCAAGCTTGACATTGCGAATACTCTTTATATCTTCAAAATTCGAACAATATCTCCGTTTTTTTCGAATTATAGAAAAATATTTTGACTTTCAATGAAAATTCAAAATTCGAATTTCATCATGGTATACTTAAAAGCGAAAGTTCATCTTTTAAAATGAGTGAAATTAAAGCATTTGCAACAACAATTGTTTCTAACAAAAAGCCATTGAGGGAAGGAACTATTTCATGGAAATAACATCAACTGATATGTGTTTTGCCTGCGGGAAGAAAAACAAATGCGGATTAAAACTCAGCTTTGAAATTGTAAATGATGAAGCAAGTTGCAATTTTATCTTGAGTCAATATTTTCAAGGATGGAAAGGAATTGCCCATGGTGGTATCATCGCGACTATTCTGGACGAGGCAATGGCATGGGCGATCATGAGTCAAAATATTCAAGCTGTTACCGCTGAGATGAACGTGAAGTACAAAAAACCCACACCGATTGGGAGAAATCTGAAAGTTGTGGGGAAAGTTTTGAAATTCAGGCACAGAACAATCCACACTTATGCGAAAATCACGGATGGAAAGAGCGTGTTGGCGGAAGCAAAGGCAGTTTACGTGAAAGTTTTTTAATTTCATTCACTTTAGAGAGGTCCGATGATGAAAAACGAGTTCTCAAATTTTTATGCAGAAAATCTGGAAAAATACAAAAAAGATTTGAAAAACATAAAGTTGTTTTCACTTGATTTGGATGGAACGACCGTTATCGACGATAGTGCGATAGAAGGTGCCAAAGAATTTTTAGATTACATCGATTCGTCTAAAAAGATCGTGAGCTTTCTGACAAACAACTCATCGAAGACAAACGCTATGCACTCCCGAAAGCTTTCAAAGATATTCAAACGCAGAATAACTGAAAGTGACGTGACAAGTTCTCTTGACTCGCTTAAAACCCACATCGAAGAGAATAGAATAAAAAACGTGTACCCATTCGTTAACCGTCATATCAAAGAAGAGCTTAAAAAATACATTGAATTCGATGACAAAAATCCTGAAATTGTGGTGGTTGGATTTAACACCGATGCCAATTATGAAGAACTTGTAAAGGTATCAGAGCTCATTTTCAATGGTATACCCTATATCCTAATTCATCCAGATATGAGATGTCCAACCAAATTCGGATACATTCCAGATGCCGGTTCATTTGCCCAAATGATCAAATCAACCACTGGGAAAGATCCTATCTGGACTGGTGGAAAGCCAAACGTTGTTATG
>WGFY01000023.1 GCA_015491995.1 Mesoaciditoga sp. | reverse complement strand
ATTTTGTACATGTGAGAAATTTTGCGCGGATCAAGGCTTCAAAACAATTGCGAATTTTTTTTGATGAGCGGACTGGTAAGTAAGAATTGGGCTTTTCAAAGGAGGAAGAATATGAAGAATGTAACTTCGAAAGAACTACTCAAGTTAAAATTCGTTGGCGATCCACAGATCGATCCTACTGGTTCTCAAATTCTTTTCACACTCAGTCAAGCTAATGAAAAAGGTGACGGTTACGTTCAAAAGATATACAGGTATGATGGGCGTAAGGTAAGTCAATTCACTTCAGGAACCCATGACAACTCTCCAAGATGGTCACCAAATGGTAAGAAGATCGTGTTCATTTCCAAGAGATCAAAAGATGAGGGAAACGATCTCATGATCATCAGTGCAAGTGGTGGTGAAGCGAGAATTCTCACACACTTCAAAAATGGGGTGACGGGCGTAAAGTGGCTTAACGAGAACACGCTAATAGCCGAGGTGGTTGAAAAAAAGAAAAAAGAATCCAAGAACGATGTTCATGAGATAGACAAAATACCGTTTTGGTTTAACGGGGAAGGATTCATTTACGATATCTCTTCTCAGCTTTATTCAGTAGATATGAACGGAAAGAAAAAGCAGTTGACTCATGAAAAAGGCATGATCGAGGGATTTTCACCATCACCGGATGGTGAAAGCGTGGCGTTCGTTGAATCGATCAACATGGAACGCCAGCCTTTGATATCCGATCTTTTCATCGTTAAAATAGGAAAGGAAGAACCGGTAAAGCTCACCAATTCAAAGGTGTCAGTCGGGAGCTTGGCATGGAGTCCAAACTCAGAAAAAATCGCTTTCACAGCATCCAACTTGAAAAACGGTTCATTCACAAACAGCAGAATTTACGTTGTAAATGCGAAAAAAGGTGCCAAGATGAAAAAGATTTGTGATGTGGACCTGTCCAAATACAACTCTGTTAACAGTGATAGCAGAGCGAGCTCCCCGAATCCATTTTGTTGGATTGGAGAATGGATTTATTTCACCATGACCGATGGTCCAAGTGCAAAGGCATACAGAGCGAAGAAAAATGAAATCGAGGAATTGATCTCAGGTGAAAGAAACGTCGATGGATTTAGCGTTGCAAAGAACGGAAATATCGCATTTACTTCCATGGATTTCACATCACTCGATGATCTTTACATGCTCAAGAGTGGGAAAGAGAAAAAGATCACGCATTTTACAAACGCTTTGAAAAATTTGAAACTCTCAAAGCCAGAGTATTTCAAAGTGAAGACATCAGACGGTAGAAAAGTTGATGCGTGGATCATGAAACCTATAGATTTCGATCCTAAGAAGAAATATCCCGCGGTACTCGAGGTTCATGGTGGACCAAAGACCTCTTATGGATATGGGTTCTTTTTAGAATTTCAACTTCTCACTTCAAATGGCTACACTGTGATCTTTTCGAATCCACTTGGGAGCGATGGCTACGGGGAGAATTTTGCGAATATACATGCCGCATACGGAAAAAGAGATTATCTTGATTTGATGGAAGTTGTTGATGAAGCCACGAAACAATTTGAATTCATAGATGAATCCCATATGGGCGTGACCGGTGGCTCCTATGGGGGATACATGACAAATTGGATTGTAACTCAAACGAAGCGATTTAAAGCAGCCGTATCACAGAGGTCTATAAGCAATTGGACATCTTTCTTTGGAACAACAGATATAGGATACTTCTTCGGACCGGATCAACTTGGAGGAGATCCGTGGTCCAACACGGAAGGCTACGCTGAAATGTCTCCACTGACTTACGTTAGAAACGTTGAAACCCCTCTTCTTCTAATTCATTCTATGGAGGATAAACGTTGTTGGATGGCAGAAGCTTTTCAATTTTTTACGGCTTTGAAATATTTTGAGAAAGAAGCAAAATTAGCTTTATTTCCAGATGAAACTCATGAGTTGTCGCGTTCTGGAAAGCCAAATCATAGGATTAAAAGATTGGATTTGATACTTGAATGGTTTGAAGAACATCTTAAGGAGAAGAAAAATTGAAAATAGTTTCAACGAATTCAAAGGCACGAAGGAACTACGAAATACTTGACAAATTTGAATGTGGAATAGATTTAAAAGGCACGGAGGTGAAATCCCTCCGTGCCGGCAGTGCCAATATAAACGATGCGTACTGCATAATACGAAAAGGTGAGCTTTTCGTTGAAAGTATGCACATCGCTCCCTACAAATCCGGAAATGTTTTCAATCATGATCCACTCAGACGAAGAAGATTGTTGATGCATAAGCGTGAAATAATTCGATTGGCATCCAAAGTTGATCAAAAAGGGCTTGCGCTTGTGCCGCTGAAAGTGTATTTCAACGATAAAGGGAAGGCAAAGATGGAAATAGCACTTGGAAAAGGTAAACATAATTATGATAAACGCGAAGATATCGCGAAGAAAGATCAAGAACGGGAAATGAAAAAACAGTTGAAATACAGGTATTGACAGGTTTTGATAGGAGGTATCCAAATGCAATATCCAAAACTCGTTGCCAACAAAGAATCGTTGAAATACAACGCAAAAAAAATAGTGAAAATGTGCCACGATGCCAGCATTGAACTTACGGCAGTTGTCAAGGTTACATGCGGAAATCCGGAATTTGCCAAGATGTACCTTGAAGTTGGAGCTGATATCATAGGCGATTCTCGAATCAGCAACGTGATTGACATGCGTCGTGCAGGCGTAAAAGGGCCTTTCATGCTCTTACGAGTTCCAATGCCAAGTGAAATACCAAAAGTTGTGAAAAATGTGGATGTTGTACTTGTATCCGAATTGAAGACCACTCGAATTCTTGGCAAAGAAGCGATGAAAGATGGGAAAACACAAAAAATTCTTTACATGGTAGATATCGGCGATTTGAGGGAAGGTGTATGGCACGAAAACGCAGTCGGTGAGATCGTAGAAGTGTCGAAGATAAAAGGAATTGAACTGTACGGAATTGGAGCCAATTTGGGGTGCTATGGAGGCGTGATCCCAGACGTTGAAAATATGACACTCCTTTCAAATATAGCCGATAAAATTAGAAGGCAAGGAATCAAATTCAAAGTGGTGAGTGGTGGAAACACGTCCGCACTTCATCTTGTGGAAAATGGAACCTTGCCTGAAGGCGTCAATTCTTACAGAATTGGGGAAGCGCTGATTTTGGGAAACGATGTCACAAACGGTAGAAGATTCCCCTTTTTACGCCAAGATACTTTTACCCTTTTTGCGGAGATAGTCGAGCTGAAAATGAAGCCATCAGTTCCTCATGGCAAAATAGGACGAGATGCAATGGGAAGAATTCCAATATTTGAAGATCGAGGAAAAAGACTTAAAGCCATAATTGCAATTGGAGAACAAGATGTGCCATCAGATGGGTTGAATCCAATTGACGAAGGAATTCAAGTTCTTCACGCTTCAAGTGATTACACCGTTTTAGATGTAACTGACTGCGAAAAAGAATTTGAAATTGGTGATAAAGTAGCTTTTCGTCTCACCTATGCAGGTCTTCTTCGTGCCATGTCATCCAAGTACGTCATCAAAGAAATGGGATAAAAGAGAGTACGAACTTTTTTCAAATACATAAAATTTGAGAGAGACCCCCAAAATCACGCTGTGGCATTATCCGGGCATCCTCTGCATTTCTTTGCAACGGAAATAACTTCCATTTTGTTTGCAAAATACTAAACAACCGCTTTGTGGACTTGATCCGGAATGACAAAATGACGTTAGCAGAAATCTCGTGCATTTTTTAGACTTGCATGATTTGAGATCATGTAGGCGAAAAGATTAACTGTACATCATTACAGCAATTGCACTTGAAATCTTTCATGAAAAGGTATAATCTAATAGGGTCACAAGAAATGAGGGTGATGGCATGTTTGCGTTCAGAAAAGAGAAGAAGAAATTCCCCAGCGAGTATCTACTTGGTCAGATAGATGAACGAATGGATAAAGTAGGCTGTCCTATATGCTATTTAACTGAGAAATCCGTTTATGATTACATAGATTCTTTGTTCTATGAAAATGTGAACGATCCAATTGAACGTGCGGAATTCATGAAAGGTCATGGATATTGTTCAAGACATTTGAAGATGATCGAAACTCACCTGAGCACTCATCCCCAACTTGGAACACTTGGAGTGAACATCTTGTATCACGATCTTTTGGATTACTTGGAAAGCGCTTTTGAAGACGGTATTAAAGTGGGAGACGGTTGCAAACTTTGCAAAGTCGAAAAAAGCGCTCAGCATAGGTATATCGAGTTGTTTTCAGAGTATATTTCCACACCTGATAGAATGAACAAATATGCCAATTCAATTTCAATGGTATGCTTAAGGCATACCAAAATTCTGAAAACCTTGAAGGGCTTCGATCCAACGGAATTCTGGAAAATTCAAAAGGAAAAGCTTCACAAGTTGAGTCACTACATAAATGAATTCACCAGGAAGAGTGATTATCGCTATTCCAATGAACTTATAAGCATGGAGGAAGGACAAGCCTGGAAGAGCCTATCCAAATTCCTTGAGTGATTTTGTTCACCCATTTTTAACGATACTTATGCCATTTTCCTTTTCTATGACGATCACGTTTTCAGCCATTTCCCTAAAAGTGTCGTCGTGTGTAACGACTATAACCTGATCCATATTTTCAAAGAGTTTTGGGAGATACTCCGATAACGACTTCCTACGCTCTTCGTCAAGATTCACGGTTGGCTCATCAAATATGGCGAATTTGGTTTTCGAAAATGTTTCTGTTAAAGCGGCTCTTATTGAAAGAGCAACGATCATCTGTTCTCCCCCTGACAGAAGGGAAAATCGCCTGTTGGAACGTGTAGCTCCACCCGATGAAATAAGATGGACTTCGTAATCCTCATTCCATTTTATCTCATCAGGCTTTATGGTGAGATTCCTATATCGCTGAGTAGCCTTTAACGATATGAGATTTCTGTATCTCTGCGCCATTTCTGGGCCCATGATGTCCAAAAGAGATCTTAATTCCTTTGCAAATCTGAGTTTGCCGTTCAAAATGTTCAATTTCTTCTTCTCATCTTTCGCTTCTTTCTTTTTCTCGCTGAGCTTTACCATTTCCAATTTCAAGTTCTTAGTCCGCTCTTCCAATTTCCCTCTCTGAGATGTGCCATTTTGGAGTTCGACATCCAAATTTTGAATTGTTTCTTCAACGGATTTTATCATTTCATCGTCGTATGATTTTCGAAGTACTTCCTCTTCAGCAGAGAACTTTTCATGATCTTCTCGCATTTTTCTCCCATGCGATTCGATTTCTTCCAATTCCTTTTGAACGGCATCAACGCTTTGAGAGATGTTGATGTTTTTAAGATATTTGTCATGGTAAGGCTTTGAAATGGTCATATCTTTGCTTACGCTGTCAAACTGAGATTTTAAGTCTTCAAATTCTATTTTTATTTTTGAAAGCTCTTCAATTTCAGAAGAAGTGACAGATTCTTGGGTTTTCAGATCGATGATCTGGTCGTTGTTCTTAGATATATCACCCCGGTGTTTTTCAATTTCAACCTTCTCCTTTTTCTCATCTTCTAACAGGGAAGATATTTCCTTACCCACATCTTCGATTTTATCTTCAACAGCTTTCAAATCACCACAGGTTTTTTGAAGATCGACACTCAACTTTTTCAAAAAATCGTTGTATTCTTCAGCCGCACTCTCCACAGTTATGCCATTTCCCAAAGTGTTAGAAAGGCTGTTCAAAATCGGCATGAATTCTTCAAGGATTTCTTTTCTCTCATCCTTGCGTTTCTTCAGCTCTTCGAGTAGTTTGGAATTATCTTTTTCTTTGCTCAGAAGCACTTGAAGCTCGCTCTGCGCTTTCCTCATTTCGTCGATACTCGTTTCGTAAGCTTTTATATTTAAAGAAATTGCCGAAATCCTTTCTTCAACATCCTTGATTTTTTCTTCGAAGTACTTCCTGTTATCTTTCTCAGCAACATTTAAGCATTTTTCTTGAAGAATCGGACATATTCCCATTTCAAGAGACGACTTAGACACGTTTAAATTCTTAAGAGTTCCTTTTAACGCCGCCCTTTGAGCCTTCAGATCGTCGAGCTTTTCTCCCTTTTCTCCAAGAGATGAGATTTTGAGCCTCAACTTTTCTATCTCACCAGAATAGGTTTCGCTAATGTGCTTGGAGATCTCGTTTATTCTTATTTCGAGAGTTTTTAAAGACGACGAGTACGATTTTACTTCTTTTCCCATTTTTTCCGCATTTTCGACTTCACATGATATTTTTTCTTCTTCTTTTTCGTGCTTTGCCTTTTCAGTTTTCAAACTTTCGAGCTCTTTTTTCTTCAAAGATATCTTCTCTTCTATTTCATGAATTTTGTTCTTTCCTTTATCCACACTTTGAGACATCAAGAAGTTTTGAGAAGAGAGGTTATCCTCCTCACTTTTCATTTTCAACAGTGATTTTTCCAGATTTTCAAGTTTTTTGACGCCGCTTTCTAACTTACTTCTCTTGATTTCTATCTTTTTCTTCTCTTCTTCCAGCAATCGAAATTTCTCATAGTACGATTGCGTATTTTCACAAATTTCTTTTGCGACGATCGCTTCTTTCAAACGTTTCTTGGCATCTCTCCAACCTTTTTCAGCGTCTTCAAGATTCTCCTCCAACCTCTTTTTGTCAGCCAATATTTTTCTGTGATTTTCTCGAAGGGCTTTGAGCTTTTCCAGATCTTCCTTTTTGTCTTTTTTTCGTTTGATCAACGAGTTCACCTTTTCATTCACACTTTTCAGATCATTTTCCACATTCAAAATCTCCACTTTCAAATCCGGAATCTTTTTGATCTCGTTTTCCAAAGAATCGATCTTGGTTTCCTCTTTGATCTTTTCAAATCTGAGATCGTCCAAGTATTTTTTTACCTCTTTTGACGAGATGTCTTTGTATATTTTCGTGCCGAAAAGGTCGTTAAAGAATTCCTTTTTCTTGGCTGGATCCTCTAAAAAGATACTCGTCATGTCATTTTGATATGCGGTTATTATACGTTTGTAAACTTTTTTGGCTTCACCATCTATTCCAATCAAATGCACCAATCTTTCAAGCACTTCCGTTTTACCTTTCCACCTCATGTTTTTTTCTGACACAAGGTCCCATGAACTTTTCATGCCATCTATTTTCCTTATGACGGTGTATTCCATTCCATCATTTGCAATGAAGACCAACTTGACGATTGCAACTTCTGATTTGTTGAAATTGGTCATGAATTCTTTGTTCTTGAAAGAGCCCTCCTCTTTCATTCCCACCAATGCGAATCCTATGGCCTGAAGCACACTTGTTTTCCCGGCACCATTTAATCCGAGTATAAGATTGAGCCCACGATTGAATTTCACGACACTTTCAACATGGCTCTTGAAATTCTTCAGTTCAACTCTCTTAATCAACATCATCTTCACCACTTAAAATCCTGTTGAAAAGCCCGTTCAAAGCATCAGAGGCTTCAACGGTGTTTTTTTCTTGATGAAATCTTTTCAAATTTTCCAACACGTGAACGACTTCCTTGGAATATTTTGCGAATGTCGCATTCTTGGATATCACATCTTCTTCCATGATTCCAATTTCCGCTATCATTTCTCCTTCTTCAACCATTCCCTTTCCTGTCGTCGTGAAAGCGTAAGCTTTCAGAGCACCTTTTCTTTCTATTTCATCTTCTACTTGCGAAAGATCCGTTTCAAGAAAAGTGCCAAACGGAATTCTTATCTCTAAAACGTACAAACATCCTTTTTCAACAGGGTCAAATTCCAGCACTTCGTTGAAATGTTTTGAAAATTCAGTAGCTTGCCCGCTTTCAAGCGATATTGCAACACTTATCTTCTTGCGTTTTGCAGATTCATGAAACTCAACTTCTTTTGTTTCGGTATCGTACACGAAAAAGCCCTTTCCGTTTTTTTCCTTTATATCCCAATATTCAGGTGCCCCTGGCACAAAGAATTTTTCATCCTGTTGAATGCGCTTGGTATGAATATGCCCGCCCGCAATGTAATCGTATTTCCCAATCAAAGGATCCAAATCTTTGACTTTTACACATCCAGGGACTATATCAGGATTTCCTATTGCTGTATGCATCAAGATCACGTTCGTTTTTGAAGGGTCTAACACCTTGCCAAGGGCCTGAAAATATTGTGGAAATGAAAATCCTTGATAGCCTACACCGTAAAATCTCACGTCGTTTATTTCGATCATCGCACCTCCTCCAGACCGTTCAACAAAGCTTATCTCTCCGTTCTCCAAAACCTTTGGTCTTAAGAGGTAAAGCGATTTTTCTCGTGACAAATACTCAAGCCAAGATCTTCCTTCTATTGCGAAGATGCGATCGTGATTTCCTTCTATCGCAATAACTGGTATGCTTTCCTTCTTCAACATGTCTAAATATTTTTCGACTCTCTCAAGCACATCTGGGGAAAGTTCCCGTTTGTCGAAAAGATCGCCGGAAATAAGAAAGGCATCTACGGAGTTTTCAACGGCAAATTCAATTATGTAATTGAAAGCTCTAAAATAATCCTCATATCTTTGATTGGCATACTCCGAAAAAGCGGATCCAACTGGTTTCCTTCCAAGATGAATGTCTGAACAGTGCAAAAATTTCATCTATTTTGCGACAAAAGACCTCCGCCCATCTTCAAAGCGATGGAAGACAGAGAGAAATTGCCACACCCACCTGCCTTTCTGTAAAATAACGTACGCGACATAACTTATTTTACTACCTTTTATGTCTTTATCATCATGTCATGTCCCATCATTTGGGGAAGCAACATCTTTCACGCTTGAATTCATAATGAGAAAAGTGTACGATATGGATGAAATGAATGAAATCAAAAGTGGAAAGGTGAGATATCTTATCTCTTACCGATAGAGGTAAAAACACTTAATGAAAAAGATAGCGAAGAAGCTATTTCATGAATGGTTGTTTACCGCTTCCGTTTCGGCTGCGTTGATCACGACGTTGATCTTAAAGAAAAATCCACTTGAATACCTTGAAGGAAACAAATTCGAGGTACTGTGGATTCTTTTCTTGATGATGCTCATAAACGAAGGGCTTGCCAAGAAAGGCATACTAAACAAATGGGGATACAGGATGATCTCCTTTGCGAACGATAAAAGAAAGCTTTCCTTCATGCTCTTGACTTTGACGGCGATGATGGCACCCTTTGTAACAAACGACGTTGCTTTGATCGTGGTGGTCCCACTCACGTTGAGTGTCGCGGAAATTTCAGGATTCGATCCCATGTGGACGATCATATTCGAATCGGTGGTGGCAAACGTCACAAGTTCAATAACGCCTTTTGGCAACCCACAAAATATCTACCTGTACACACATTACACCACTCCACCGCTTGATTTTATGGAAATCACCTTGAAATTCGCAGTGGTTGCATTGCCCATGGTGATCGTAAGTGTCTTCTTCACGAAAAATGGTCCTTTGAAAAAAGACTTTAAAAAAAACGAAATTGAAAAAAGATGGTGGATCTACATCGCCTTTTTGGCGCTCATGATCTTCGCGATAATGAGAGCCGTAAATGTTTACTTCGCTGGACTTCTCATCGTTTCGTACATTTTGTTCTTCGATAGAGCGCTTTTGAGAAAAGTGGATTACTTTCTGTTGGGAACGTTCGTTGCTTTTTTTATCTTCTCCGGAGATATAACGTCCGCAACCTTTTTCAAAGAGTTTGGAAGACTCTTTTCGGAGGGGAAAAATGTTTTTGTCATCTCGTCTCTCGCATCTCAAATGATAAGTAACGTTCCGTCCGCGATAATCTTCTCGCATTTCACAACACAATGGAGATCTTTGCTCTTGGGAGTGAGCGTGGGTGGATTGGGAACGATAATTGCCTCACTTTCAAATCTAATAGCTTTTTCAATATACAAAAAACACCATTCTGGCAGCAACTATCTGAAAGCATTTCACATTTACTCGGTTTTATTCTTTGTGGCGATTTTCATGATCTTCACCCTTTGAGATCGCTACCTTAGATTTCATTCGAAGTCGAACAAAGCATGCCAAGAAAACGCAACTTGAGTTGAAACAAATCAGTCCACTTCCTTGATACTTTAAGGAAATGTTGACTTACATGAATTTTTGATGTAAAATAGATTTGCATTTATGTAGTCTACTCTTTTTAGAAGAAGTTTCTACGCAGTGTGGAAGGGGTCTCTTCATCAAGTTAAAACGGTTAAAAGTCTCCAACATCATTACAAGCTTAATTCATAATTCTGAAGAAAATACAAAAGGGGAGAGAAAGATTTGAAAACGAAATCATTTCTTTTGATCACTCTCATCGTACTGTCGTTGCTCTTAAGCGGGTGCTTCATCATGTTACCTCAAACACCTTATAATTTAGTAGTTGTAAAAACCACATCCAACAGCGCATCGCTTCAGTGGAATGAAGTGTCGAGTAACGTAACTGGATTTCAAATCTCACGAAGTACAAACGATGCGAGTTTCATCAACGTTGGAAACGTTGGGAAGAACGTCAGCGTTTACACGGACACATCCAACATCCTACCGGATACCATTTATTATTATAAAGTGAGAGCCTACAACAAAAATGGGAATTCTGATTGGAGTGATGTGGCCACCGCGTTAACCAAGCAAATTGTGCCTTCTACGCCATACAATCTCCATATAATAAAAGCTTTACAGAAAGAAATAACACTTTCGTGGAATGAAACATCCCAAAATGTGAAATGGTTCAACATTTGGAGGAAATACGGATCGCAGCAATTCACGTTATGCGCAACTGTAGATGGTACACTCACACAATTCACTGATTCAAATCTCGATCAATGGCACAATTACTCTTACGTTGTGAGTGCGTACAACACAGCTGGTGATTCCCCAAAAAGTAACGCTGTTACTTCTACAAGGCCTGGAACAATAAAATGGAAAAAAGGAACGGGGGGATATGTAAGCTCATCTCCGGCGCTTTCCGATGACGGACATGTTTACTTTGCAAGCGAAGACGGATACATTTATTCGTGCGATCAATATGGCAACTCTCGTTGGAGATACAACGCATTTTCAACTAATCAGAAGATATCAATCGCACTCGCTGCAAACTCTGACATGTATTACACAACACCGAAAGGTACATTCTGTGCACTGAATTCAAATGGAGCAAAAAAGTGGTCTTTTTTAGTATCATCATCCCCTTTCGCCCCTTTGGTCGGGAAAAACGGAAACGTCTACATCACCACTCAAGACGGATCCTTAATCAGGATCACTCAAAACTCATCCCCCTTCAAACTTCTCAGTGTAGGTTCTCAAATAACCACTCCACCCGTCATCGGTAACAACGCCATCTACTTTGGAACGCGAAATGGCTATCTCTACAGCTTCGATTTCGACGGAAACCTCAATTGGAAATATCCATTTTACGCCTCGCTGAATCATACAGCACTTGGCAGCAATGGAGTGATATACGTATCCACCACAGATGGCGTTGTTTACGCTATAAACTCATATGGCGTTCCTTCATGGCACTGCAACCTTTCAACTGCACCGACGAGCTCTTTTGCCATAAATTCAGATGGAACACTCTACATAGCGGCTGGAGATACACTTTACGCCGTTGATACATCGAACGGTCACATCAAATGGACGTATAAAGCCAATGGAAAAATAACATCCACACCAGCAGTTGCAGATAACGGAAATATTTATTTTGGTAGCGATGATGGCAACCTCTATTCCTTGGATAAAAACGGAAATGTATTATGGAAGTTTCAAACCTATGGAGAAATAGAAACATCTCCAGTTATCGATCAAAATGGAATCATTTACTTTGGAAGTGATGATGATTATCTTTACGCGATTTATGGCACATCTCAAGGCCTTGCGAACTCGAACTGGCCTATGTACAGGGGAAATGCAAGACACACGGGCATGTGAAAAAGATTGAGAATTGCATAACATCGTAATTTTTACAGTCCGCCCCTTTTAGGGAAAGTCGTTACGAAGCCATTTTATATAAGTCTGCCCCCGCTTGCGGGGGAAGTGGCGACGGAGTCGACGAAGGGGGTGTAGGGGCAATTCATGAATTGCCCGTACTTATGAACCGTGATGATCTGTAAAGTACCAAAGTCTGCCCCCGCTTGCGGGGGAAGTGGCAGCAGAGCTGGCAAAGGGGGAAATGATTCATGACACGTAAGGGATCTATCCATCCATGTACTTGAAAAGTCTTTTGCAATATAATTAGCATTATAAAATAGCGTTGGGTTGGAATCTTAGTATAAAGAGAAACAAAAGGGGTATTTCTATGGCTACGAAAAAAATGACTTTGCGAAAACGATTTGTCATATTATTTTCTCTTGCCATCCTTCTGGCAATTCAAATTATTTTGGTCAGAAGTTGGAATTATGCATATTTTTCATACTTTCTCCAAACTTCGATTTTGGACATCTTCATAATGCTGGGCATATACTCTTTTAAGGGTTTCGATAATTCAACTATTCGTTCTTTCAATGCAAATTTTGTTTCTTATATTTTTGGTACCATCTCGGGATCACTTTTCACAATTTTAATCGTGTTGCTTTTCTTTTATCCAAGAATCTCAAAAAACGTATTCATCATAACCGATGTAGTTTCAGCCTTTGTGTTTCCGACCTTGAATTACTTCTTCATGAAGGTGATAATCAAAAGGCTTCCAACCAAAACATATCTCCTTATAGGTAAAGAGAATGAATTTAGTGGTATTATGGACGAAATTAAAAGGGCATCGATGGAAAAGGTGCAGGTTTATCGTTACATGAACCCATCAGCAGAGTCACTTTTAAAAGAAGTATCAAATCAAAAAGAAATTGACTCGATCTTGATAGGCGATATCAAGCTGGCCGAAAGTGTTGAAGATATACTAAAAAAATTCAAAAGCGTTGAATATCTTCCTTACATTGTAGAAAATACTCTTGAAAAGCTTCCTTTGAGTGTTATAGAAAAATTCAAGGAATATTATGAAGTGTCGTTTAAGAATGCAAAAGAGAGTCCAGCAGAAAGAGGATTTGATATAGTTTTTTCTATAATTTTGTTAGTTCTTTTTTCTCCAGTAATGGCGTTAATTGCTTTTTTAATACTTTTGGAAGATGGTAAACCGATCATATTTTCTCAGTACAGAATTGGGAAAAATGGAGAACCATTTAAATTTTACAAATTCAGATCCCTTAAGGCGGAGAATTCAAAAAAATCGGAAAATCCAAACACTAACATAGAAAAGCGCGCCATGAAAATTGGAAAGATAACCAGAAAAATACGTTTCGATGAAATACCGCAATTTTGGAATGTGCTAAAGGGAGAAATGAGTATCGTAGGCCCTCGACCAGAGATGAAGGAATTTCATGATATGTGTATGGAAAAAATACCCTTTTATGAAAACAGACTCAACTTGAAGCCAGGCATTACCGGTTGGGCCCAAATAAATTACAAACACACATCTACCTTAGATGATTACAAAAGAAAAACAGAGTACGATCTGTGGTACATTAAAAATAAAAGTGTATTTCTCGATCTTAAAATAGCACTGCAAACCGTAGAAACTATGCTTGGAATGAAGGGGGCGAGATAAACGATGGAGGGAAATAATGTTTTCGATTATTTTTTAGTCTTTTCGATAGGACTTTTAGCCTTTTTTGCTCTCACACTTTTTGCACGAAAGAAAAAAGTTAATTCCACAGCAAGTAAGTTCAGCATTTTGACAGCGATCCTGTTTTTCTCGATCTTCGTTGGAACAACTTCACTCGTTTTGTTTGCTCTAACTTCTGAAATGTGGCTTCTATATCTTTTGATCCCTGAAGGAATACTCTTTTTTTCTGGTCTTATGAAGGACACAAGGAAAATTCGAACTCTAACCAACATCTTAATTCAACTTGCCGTCTTTGCATTTGTTTATGTTTTCATGAACATCGGAAT
>WGFY01000022.1 GCA_015491995.1 Mesoaciditoga sp. | reverse complement strand
TTGAAGTATAATATTCTCAAGTTCCATGGTTCCTGTATCCCCCCATTCTTTTGGATTTGTTGGTTCTTAAGAATAGGATACAGGAACTTCTTTTCTTTTTCAACTTTTACAGCACTTATTGTACACTATCTCGCAAATCCAGCTCGCGAACACTTCGCCTCTCATTCTTTCACCACGCAGCGTGTTCACCGGCTTGTCTCGCAGCGGCTCAAGGCGAGCTTTTCGCTCGGCTTGCCTTCGCCACAGCACACGCACGTGGTGAAAAGAAGCATCACAGATAAATGATTAAAAACAAAGAAGTCTCCTTTACAAGGAGACTTCTTCGTATCGGCAAAAACCTAAATCGAGGTATATTCCTGGAGGCGACGGTGGGATTTGAACCCACGAATAAGGATTTTGCAGACCCTCGCCTTTGGCCCCTTGGCTACGTCGCCGGATCCGCTGAAATTCTAACATTTTAAGGCTATTTACGTCAAGCCCTTGTATCTATTTTTGATCCACAGAAGAGTTCTGAGAAAGTGTTTACCATACCATTTCTTACTTGCCCATGTTCGTTGTAGATAGACATTCTTAACAAATTGTTGAGGTCCTGTGGCCTTATCCCACTTTTAGGTGCTTGAGTTACGGATCTAATAGGATCGACCACCGTGGGAACAATTCTGTTTACAGATGGAAGATTAACAGGATGTACTCTCACTTTGATCACCTCTTCGTTTTTATTTTAGCATTTTTGAAGACTTTTTTTGAAATGTAAAAAGAAATTATTCCGCCTATCCCAAGTACTATCGCACTTATGAGATCGAGGGTTTCATTAAAGTTCCAATAACCATTGGATATCAAAGACTCAAGTCCATTAGAAAAGTACTCTATGGCAAAATACGTGCTGAATATCATGCTTAAAAGCCCTCCAGTTAACGTATGAGCCGCCCTTCTTTTTTTACCAGAAAAGGCATCTAAAAGTCCAAAGGCAAAAACTGCAGAAACTGTAAATGCAACAAACGCGTCCATGTAATCGTTGTAAACTACCAAATCTATTCCAAGCAAAGCGTAACCAATCGCCATGATCGTGGAAAGAGCCGTCATATTCTCACCACCAAGTGGCCAACAGTTTCAAAAAGAAAAGCTATGACGTAAGCACTGGATAAACTCCAAACCACCGAAAGTATTGGCCATTTATAGCTACCGGTTTCCATGTGCATAACGGCCTGAGTGGCCACACACGGTATGTATATGAGAACGAAGAGCATCAAGGCGTACGCGTTGATGGGATCGAGGACGGTTTTCAAGAATACACTGAGATTTCCTCCGGCAAATGTGCCAAGTGTTGTAACTGTCACTTCTTTTGCAACCCCACCAAACAGCAGTGCGAGCGTTATGTGCCAACCAAAATGCAATGGAGCGAATATAGGCGCCAAAGTTTTTCCAATATCAGCTGCCCAAGAGTTTTGTGCATTTGTCCCCCATGGCATGTTTGAGAGGAACCAAACCAACACCGTGGCTCCCAAAATTATTCCTCCGGCCTTCTTCAAGAAATGTTTACCCCTTGACCACATGTAAATCCACAGTCCCTTTCCCGTTGGAAGTTGGTATCTCGGAAGTTCCATCGTCAAGGGGGAAGACTCTCTACTTTTGAGAAGAAAACTGAAAACAACTGCCATGCTTAGGGCGAAGACCACACTGATCATATATATTGAGAAGATCACGAGGCCGGCAAACTTTCCAAAGAACGCTCCAGCTATCACCGCATAAACCACAAGACGCGCGCTACAGCTGATGAACGGGTTTATGAGTATGGAGATGAGCCTTTCTTTTTCACTCTCAATAGTGCGAGTTGTCATTATTGCCGAGGCATTGCAACCAAATCCGAGTATCATAGGGATAAAGGCCTTTCCACTGAGCTTGAATCTGTGCATCAGTCGATCTATCAAAAAAGCGGCCCTTGACATGTAACCGGTATCTTCCAAAATTCCCATGGCGAAGAACATGAAGAATATGAGTGGAACGAAGACGAGAACAGATCCCACCCCGGATATTATTCCGTTACCTATGAGCGAACCCAACCATCCAGGTATGGCATGCGCATAGCCTCCCAAAACGTTGAATCCGAGTTCTATGAGATCGCTCAGGGGAGAAGAGGATGAAAATGCGAATTCAAACATCATCCACAAGATGGATACGAATATCGGTATGCCAAGGATTTTGTGTGTGAAAACGTGATCTAAAGCGTCGGTCACCGTCCACGATACTTTTGGTCTCACCTCAACTTGTTTAAGTGTGGAAGATATGAAGTTGTATCTCGATCTCGCTATGACGAGCGAAGCGTTTTGGTACTCACTCGCGGCAGCGGCTTTCTCAATCTCTTTTACGAGCCCGCCCTTCTCGAGAATTTTTTTTGCCAGCTCATCTCCCTCACTAAAGGATAACGTGAGCCATCTTAAAGGTATATCGTTGTTTTTCAGCTCATCTTTTGATATTTCTTCTATTTTTTTAACCAGTTTTTCAAATGGTTCGGGATATATCTGATATCGAACCGAAAGGGACGTGTCAAGCGCTGCCTCCATTATTTCATTCAAGTCCACACCCTTAGTTGCGACGGTTTCAACCACTCTTATTCCAAGACGTTTGGAAAGTTCAGAGGTGTTTATTTTTATGTTCATGTTTTCGACTTGATCCATTTGGTTCAAAATTAAAACGGTTTTTAAGTTCATCTCGGAAAGTTGTATGGTAAGATAGAGGTTTCTACTCAGATTCGTGGCATCCACAACATCCAAAACTACGTCTGGGCGTTCTTGAATGAGATAATCGCGAGCCACTCTTTCATCAATTGATCTTGCCCTGAGCGTGTATATGCCTGGAAGATCCACAACATCCACTTCGTAGTCTTTCCACGAAAATTTCCCCGTTTTTTTCTCAACGGTAACACCAGGCCAATTTGCCACGTATTGATGAGAGCCCGTTAACGCGTTAAAAAGAGCGGTCTTTCCAACATTCGGATTTCCAATGAGTGCGATCTTTATTTTCTTTGCCATCATTTCACAGCCTCTACAAATATCCTCTCTGAGAATCCTCGACCGATCGTGTATTCCCTACCGTTCACTATCACAATGATCTTCCCTCGCAGGAGGTTGGAAATCACTTCAACTATGTTGTCAATAGAAAGATCGTTGTTTTTAGCACGTTCCATAAATCTTGGACCGCCACCCAAAAAACTCACTATTTTATACACACCTTTTTCGGCCACGGCAAGTGGCATTGGGTAAACGGGCTTGACTTTTATCATTTGGGATTCATCTTCACGAAGGAATATCTTGGTTGAATCAACGAGATAAATGGTAGGGTCTCCCATTGGAGCACGTCTTACAACCTCTATCAGCTTGCCCGGCAACCATCCCATCCCCATAAGACGGTTTTTCAAGGAGTCCGGGATATCTGAGTCTACCAATACGCATTTCGTGTTTTCAGGGCAGTCCCTGAGTGTGACGATCATGATTTCATCTCCTTATTGAGAACATTTCTCAATAACTCTGATATGCATCTTACCATTAAAATCAAACTTTTTCAATCTACATTTTGCATATATATAAATTTAGACAGCCCAAGTATTAAGTGGAAGTAGCTGACTATGTTAATTTCTTGATTTCCCACCAAACTCTTGATATAGGTAGTCCAACAACGGTGAAAAAATCTCCCTCAATGCATTCGACTAATATCATTCCCAGGTCTTCTTGAATTCCATACGCTCCCGCTTTATCCATGGGAGAGCCTGTACGGACATACATTTCAATGGTCTCGTCATCCAACTTATGAAATTTAACACGCGTCGAATCAACGAATGAACTTTCTTTCCCGTTGTGAACTATGCAAACTCCTGTGTGAACGGTGTGCCACTTTCCTGAGAGTTTTTTTAGCATTTCCTTGGCTTCATCTGAATTTTGTGGTTTACCAAAAATCTTATCCTCTAATTCAACAACTGTATCTGCGGCCACGATCATGCTTTCATTTTCAATGGAATGTGCTTTCAAAATGGCCAATCTTTTCACCATTTCAAACGGTGTTTCTCCTTCAACCGCAGATTCATCAACTTTTGGAAGGGCCACTATGATCTTACCAAAAACGGATTCCATTAATTTTTTCCTTCTCGGTGATGATGATGCCAAAATTATCATGTTCTTGCTCCTTTGCTTACTCGTCGCAACAGAATTCCAGCAATCACAGCGTTAGCGCTTCCAGAAAGTGTCGCAAGGATTTCCATATACGGAAGATATCCTATTATGACCCAACTTGATACGATTTGTGCCCCTATCAAAACCTGGACAACGTTGTTGGACAGAGCGCCAATCACGCTGTGAAGGATCAAGCCGGATTTTTTGAATGTTTTTAAAGATGTGTACATGAGCAAAACAGATGAAACAGATCCTAAAAGGCCCATTAAAAATGTTGGACCAAGAAACCTTCCGCTTATCAATCCACCTACAATTGCTTTTCCTAAAACGAGTGCCAAAAGCCAAGGCAAGGATGTGAAAGGTAAAGCGTAAACTATGACCATATTCGAAAATCCCCATCTAGCTCCTGGAATAGGAATGGGAAATGGTATGAAACTTTCAAACACGTAAATTGCACTCCCAACGGCAATGAGCAATCCGTAAAGCGGTATTTTGTTCATTGATATGTCATCAAGTCGTATGGCGCTTGCTTGGCCCCTTTCGTGTAAATTATCACTCTATTCGGTACGCAAACTATCGATTGTCCATCCTTAGAAATCCATCCCGTACGTACGCATATTTTATTTTTGCACGTCGACTCTTTCACTCTTATGGAACCGTTTTTCGTCTGGACAGTCATAAGATGTATGTCTTTCCATTTGATATTAAAAAGGGCATTCTTATCCAAAGAAACGACCTTGTAAATTTTTCCATGAACAAGGATCACAGCTTTTGAAGCATGTGGAGAAATGTTAGAAATAACGATCCATGAAAGTAACACGGCACAGACGATCGTTAAAAACCAAAAATCAGTTCGTGAGAATATCTTTGAGCTAAGGTTCCTCATAATTTTTCCATAATGAATTGGTTTCAACATGCCCTTTTTCGTCAACGATCAGGTACGCAACTCCAAGACCTTTCGACCATTTTTGTGTCTTTTCCATTCCCCCGACCATGGCGGCTGTTCCAAAGGCATCTGACAATATCCCAGAAGTGGATATCGTCGTTATAGATTCAAAGTTGTTCGGTGAATAACCGGTTTTCGGATCGAATATGTGGTAATATCTTTTTCCGTTTTTAATTATGAATCTTTCGTAATCGCCTGAAGTGGCTATCGTACCTTTGTAAAGGTAAACGTGTGCTATCGCATCGTTTATCGTTCCTCTTGGATTACGAATGCCTATTTTCCAAGGCTGATTTCCATATTTGGGCCCTATGATCCCAATATCTCCGCCTATGTCCACATATCCGCTGGAACTAGGATCATTCATCTTTGCCATTTTTAGCAAGACGTCCACGGCGTATCCCTTTGCTATGGCACCAAGATCGATCCAAACACCGTTCAGCAACCTGACTTTGTTCCCCTTGAACTCAACGTATTTGTAACCGGTATGTTTCAAAGCACCGGATATTTCAGAGGGTTGTGGCAATCTCCACTTGTTCGGATCGTCTGTGTTAAATCCCCACAATACCACCACTTTTCCAAGCGTTGGATCGAATTCTCCATTCGTTTCTTTTGAAAAATCTGTTGAGTACTTCAAGACATTAAAAAGCCTGGGATCTACTTTCATCCACTTGCCGTTTGAATGGTTAAGTTTGTACAATTCACTTTTTTCGCGATAAGGATTGAAAATGTTATCCAGTTTTTTAAGCTCATCAAACATCGCATCGACCACAATTTTTGCATTCCTCTTCTTGGTGGCGTACGCGAATTTGACATCTGTACCGAAAGCAATTCCCTGTTGAATGTAATATTGCGGGGGTCTTTTTAAGATGACCGTTACCAAAACAACGCCTACCAACGCAAGCGTGAAAATTGAAAGGATGACAACACGTGTTTTCCGCATGGTTATCTGACTACTATTTTATGGCCGCACTTCGTGCACTTGCCGTTTTTATCCAAACCGACCATTTGAACGTCGTAACCGTTTCTCTTCAAAACAGTTTCTCCGCACTTCGGGCAAACTGTGTCCTCGTGCATACCTGGAACGTTTCCAACGTAAACGTAGTCGAGATGTTTTTTGGCAATCTGATACAATTCTTCCATGGTTTTCAAATCCATTGGAGGGCGATTGTATTTGTAATTTGGATAATATCTCGACAGATGAAATGGTATCGAGCGATCAACACTCTCAATCCAGCTGGAAAGTTCTTCCATTTCGTTATGTGAATCGTTGTCTCCTGAAACGACAAGTGTTGTGATTTCGACGTGCACTCCAGATTTGTGAGCGAATTCTATGTTTTTCATCACGATGTCGCGATCACCACCCAACTCCTTTTTATAGTAATCTGGGTTGAAAGATTTCAAATCTATGTTCATTGCAGAAACGTACTGAGTTAAGAGTTTAAAAGGCTGCTCTTGAATAAATCCGTTGGTTACAAGCACGTTGTACAACCCTTCTTTAAGAGCGTTTCTCGCGCAGTCAAGCACGTACTCAAACCACACAACTGGCTCCGAATAAGTGTAAGCTATCCCAAGAGAATCGTTTCCTTTTGCGATCGATATAGCTTGCATGGAAGAAAAAATGCGAGTGTGAGGTCTTTGCTGCGATATTTCCCAGTTTTGGCAGTAAGGACACTTCATATTGCATCCCCAACTACCAATGGAAAAAATCTCTTCCCCAGGATGAAAGTGAAAAAGAGGTTTTTTTTCTACAGGATCCATCGTTGCAGACGAGACCATTCCGTAGTTCAAAGAGTACAAAGCTCCTTTTACGTTTTTCCTCACTTTGCATATTCCCACATCTCCGGGTTTTAAAGTACATTGATGTGGACAAAGCTTGCATTTGATTTTATCATCATCTAATTCATCGAAAAACAAAGCCTCTCTCATATTCACCCACCTTTTCTTTTTTCAAGGCACGCGTAGGCGTTATGAGTATGAATCGATTCATGGCTTGTAACTTTTAGGCGATACCACGTGACCCTGTCGTCTTTTTCAAGTTGAAGGGCTATGTCCCTTACCACATCTTCGACGAATCTCGGTTTTTCGTAAGCGTGTTCGGTCACATATTTTTCATCTTCTCTTTTAAGCAATGTGAAAAGAGGAGAAGATGAAGCCTCTTCAGCTATATCTATAAGCTCTTCTATCCAAACTATCTTTTTCATTCTTACTGAAATGTTCGCAATAGCTCGCTGATTATGTGCACCGTATTCGCTTATTTCTTTCGAACAAGGGCATAACGTCTGTATGGGAACCGTTACCTCAAGCACAAAATCAAAATTACCGTCTTTTTTGGAAATGAATTTTGCACGATAGGGAGTGTAGCTTTCTATCTTGGAAACAGGTGCTTTCCTCAACACGAAATAATCGAATTCAACTTCCAAATGTGCCGTTTGAGCGTTGAGACGAGATCTCATGTCGTCAAGAATTTTTTCCATGTTTTTCACGGTCATTTTCCCACGATGAACATTCAGAACCTCCACAAACCGGCTCATATGAGTTCCTCGAAAGTCCTCTGGCAAGTCAACGTACATGTTGATCTTTCCCACCGTATGCTGAAACTTATTGGATTTATCCAGTACAACTATGGGATAAGTGAGATCACTAACTCCCACTTTATCTATGAAAATATGGCGATCGTCTCGTTGATTTTGAACATCTGGAAGATTTTTATAAGGCAAATCCGCGCACCCTTTCCGAATTTATGAAGTTTAACAACTACAATTATAACATCATTTTCGGTTAGAATTTTGAGGTTTTGATCCGATCACTTCACATGCGAGTCCTACAAGAGCCTTTCTTTCGTTTTTTATTTCGGATTTAAGAACCTTTCCCCATATCATCAACATGATTCGATGTATCAAACGACCTTCAGCACCCAATTTTTTTAAATCAGAAGGCTTGATCTTCAAAGAAATCCATCTGTACTTTTCCACAAATTCGGTCTTTATGTCAAAAGCATCAAAAAGTGATAACAAGCAGTTTATCTCTTCATCTGAAGATATTTTGACTGCCCAATCGAATTTTCCGCTTTCGACATTTTCTACAAAATCTGTGAGGCGTTTTATCCACCTTATCAACCGCTTTGGAGGGAAAACGATTTCCACGAATTCGGGAAAAGCATTCGTCTTTAAAAATATAGCTGGCCATCTGCAATGGGAATCCATATTTTTACACTTTTCAAAATTTTTAACCGGTATGTAAAGATATCTGTCCACTTCGATTTCACGTGCTAACTTTACCGCCTTTGGGAAGTGTTTACCCTCCACGAATTTTTCTATAGGTGGGAAGATGCGCTCACGTGCCGATTTATTTATAAGCTTAAATGCCTCTTTCATGGATGCAATCGTTTTTTCTTCAACATCAAAATCATATTCTGATACGAACCTTAGTCCTCTTAACACCCTTATGGGATCTCGAAAAAGATTTTCACTTTCAAAAGTTCTAAGTGTTTTTCGCTTTAAATCGCGCAATCCACTATATGGATCGATCAGGTTTTCTACGACAACCTTTCCATCTTTTTCAACGGGAATGGCCATTGAATTGATCGTAAAATCCCGCCTTTTCAAGTCATCTTTTAGGGAGGTGTAATAAGATATATCGTATTTTATCCCATGAATGTAAGCTCCAACTGTTTTGACGTTGTTAGATTGTTTAAACGTTTTAAACGCTAAATTATCAAGAGGTGAAGTGGTTATGAGATCGAACTCTTCTGGAACTTTTCCAAGCAGGATATCGCGCACGGCACCACCAACAACGTGTAAGTTTTCAAGCGATGCGCTCAAAAGTTTAGGAATTTTCAATCTTCTATTCCCAAGGAAATTTCTTTTATCAAAGCCTCGGCACTTGCCATGTTCGTTGCAAGTGGAACGTTATGGACATCGCACACCCTTAAAAGAGCTGAAACGTCTGGCTCATGAGGTTGAGCGGTGAGTGGGTCTCTTAAAAAGATCACGTAATCTATCTTAGAAGAAGCTATAAGTGCTCCTATTTGAAGATCACCACCCATGGGACCGGAAAGCATCTTGTTTATCTTTAATTTTAATTTGTCTTCTATTATCCTGCCAGTTGTGTGTGTGGCGTACAATTCGCATTTTGAAAGTAGATCAATGTTTTCTTTCACAAACATGATCATGTCAACTTTTTTCTTATCATGAGCTATTAGGGCAACAGATATTTTTTTCACGATGAACTCCTTTCTGTTGAACGTTTGAGAAGATTCATCTCCATTTTACCATTTCCACTGCGTTTCATAAGCCTCAATTATACAAGTTGCTGTTGATTCAACATAGCAACTTGTTGCGAAGGTCATCTCGAACTTGATCTGGGATCTCTTAACACAAGGATAAGATTCTGGCTCGTAGGCCGGAATGACGTTAGCAGAAATTTCGTGCATTTTTTAAATTTGCATAATTTGAGTAAACATATGCTACACTATTTGTATAAATATTTTGTCATTTAACAAAGCATATATCTTGGAGGAAAAAGATGAAAGATTTTTGTGTTGTGATTGGGGCCGGCCTTGCAGGAGCAACCGCTGCCAGAGTGCTGGCTGAGGCAGGAGAAAGGGTTTTGATAGTTGAGAAATTGAATCATGTTGCCGGACATGTCCGTGATGAGTTTGACGAATACGGAGTTTTGATTCATGCTTATGGACCACACATATTTCACACCGATAATTCGGAAGTTTTCAGATTTCTAAGTCGATTTACCAAATGGCATCATTATCAGCACAAAGTGTTAAGCTATGTTGATGGAATGCTTGTTCCTTTTCCGATAAACCGGGATACCATAGCACATCTCTTTGGTGTGAACATATCGACAAGTGAAGTGAAAGACTTTTTGAAAAGCGAAGTCAAAAGATCCACTTTCAACGATCCACCGCAAAATTTCGAAGACGCGGTTATCTCTCAAGTCGGAGAGCGTTTGTACGAGAAGTTTTTCAAGAATTACACCATTAAACAATGGAGCAGAGATCCAAAAGAGTTGTCTGCGGATGTTGCGAAAAGAATACCAACTCGTTCTAACAGAGACAGCCGATATTTCTCAGATCGATACCAAGGTCTGCCAAAATTTGGCTATACAAAATTGGTGGAGAAGATGCTCGATCATCCCCAAATATCGGTATTAACAAGTTGTGATTATTTTGAAATTGTCAAGGATCTAAAGGCAAAATTTACCGTTTACACCGGCTTGCTGGACGAATTCTTTGACTATTCGCACGGAAGGCTTGAATACAGGTCTCTTAAGCTCGTTTTCGAAACGTACGATGAAGTTCACCACCAAGCTGCGAGCGTTGTGAATTATCCAAATGACTACGATTGGACAAGGATAACGGAATTCAAGTACATGACCGGTCAAAAGTCAGATAAAACCACGCTTTGCTATGAATACCCTTTAGATAAAGGAGAACCTTACTACGTGGTAATGTCAGATGAAAATGTGAAAAAGCGGGAAAGATACATGAAGGAAGTGGCAAAATTGGAAGAGACAAGGGAATACCTCTTCTTGGGAAGACTGGCAGAGTACAAATACTACAACATGGATCAAGTTGTGAAACGATCCATAGATCAGGTAAGCAATTGGTTGAAAGGAGAATAAAAGCGTGGAAAGCTTGATTTTGGAAAACGACGGTCAGGGGATATTCACAGTCGTTCACGATATGGGCAAGAACAGCCCGGTGATTGTCATGTTTCACGGTTTTACGGGAAATCACATAGAAAATCGTTTTATATTTGCAAGGCTTTCAAGATCGCTTGAAAAAGCGGGCATATCTTCGATAAGATTCGATTTTAGGGGTTCTGGAAACAGTGATGGTACGTTTGAAGATATGACACTTTCTTCAGAAATCTCTGATGCAAGAGTTGTTGTGGACTACGCAAAAAGCAGGTTCGATGCCAAGATCGGAGTTTTGGGATTATCGATGGGTGGCACGGTTGCACTCCTCAGTGCGCCTGATTTAAATCCAGATGCACTTTGTTTATGGGCACCGGCTTCGAAAAACGCAGAAATCTTCGCCTTAAATGGAATGCCTAAAGAGTTAGAAAATTCTTTGGATGTCGGCGGTATTTCCGTTTCTCCAGATTTCGTCCGTGAGATATTCACGTTAGATGCGTTTTCAAATGCCAAAAAGTACGCCGGTCCCGTTTCAATCCTTCACGGAACGGATGATCCAACAGTTCCTTTCAAGTACAGCCAGGCTTTGGTAGAAGAGTTCAAAAATGCCACACTTTTTCCTGTTGAAAGCTCGAATCATACGTTTACATCTGTTGAATGGTCAACTTTTGTCATAAATAAAACTGTGGAATTTTTCTCGAATGAGTTGATTTAGAAATTGTTGAACGGGAGTTTATGTTGTGATATAATTGGTAATGATCGATTAAATCTTTTGAAACATTTCTAAGGAGGCGAATGCGCTAAATGAGAAATTCCATCTTTTTGATGGTAAGAGATAAAAAAATTTTGATAGATGAACACGATCCGTTTTTTTTCATAATCCGTGACCTCCTTTACGATGGTACGTGGGAGGTTTTTGCGGCAGATATACATGATCACCCTGACTATCTCGAAAGAATTCATGAGTTGAAAGAATTGGAGAGTGAGGTTGGTCAAATTTCAGGCTCGCTTCTCTTACCCATCTCGGTTGACGAGATGAGTGAATATTTCAAAGAATTGGATTTGAAGCCGTCCGAACTCTGGCATGGAGTACCGGACGGTTTTTACGAATTAGCCCAAGACAAGTCCGAAAACGAGAGCTTAGACGAAGCGATAAAGCTTTTGAGTGTGGTTATAGATAATTGGCCAGAATACGCAAAGGCTTATGAGCTTAAGGGCTCTTTTTTGACTGAGATGGGAAAGCTGGAAGAAGGCGTCAAACTTTTGAGGCATGCCATTGAACTGGACCCAACTTTGATCGAAGCTTACGCCGAACTTGGCCAGGCGTTCTACAACCTTGAAGATTACGAAGAAGCGATAAAGTACTGGCAAAATGAGTTGGAGTACACACCTCACGATAAATTCGCTTATTTCATGATAGCGGATGCCTATCAAAAGATGGGAAAATTGGGTAGCGCGCTGGAGGCACTCAAGAAGTTTGCCAACGATGACAAGAAAAACATCCTTGTACGCTACGAAATAATGGAGCTTTACGAAAAGCTCGAAGATTATGATGCCGCTCAAGAGTATGAAAAAGAGATTTTAAGCACATCCCCCTATTATCCAGGGGACATAGAGCCATGGGCAAAAGTCCTTTTTAAAAATGACAGGTACGAAGAGGTAATAGACGTGGTGGAAGAACATGTAAAGAAGTACCCCCTTGATGGGCATTTCAAACTTCTTCTGGTCATTCCATATGCCAAACTCGGTGAGTACGGAAAGGCTAAGAAGATACTCAGCAAATTTAAAAATCAGAAAGACTGGTATTTTTACGGTAAAAAGGAACTCTTTGAAACAAATCTCAACGAGAAAGAATTGTCTCTGTGTGGGATAGAATAGTACTCCTGCCCGTTGCCTTGATAATTGGTATGGTAATGGGCAGTTTTTACAACGTTTTGATATACAGGCTCCCTCGAAAAATATCGATAATAGATCCGAAAAGATCTTTTTGCCCAATTTGCGGACACCAGCTTGCATGGAAAGATAACATCCCGCTGATAAGCTATTTGATTCTTAAAGGACGATGTCGTTACTGTGCCGCAGCGATCTCAGTACGATACCCAATAGTTGAGATGTTAACCGCGTCTTTATTCACCTTGGCCATTTATCTTACAAATAACATGATTGATCTCTTCTCCCTGTGGATCTTCTTCTCAGCGGCGATAGTTGCGAGTGCAATAGATTTTGAATACATGCTGATACCGGATTCAGCGGTGATCGTTACCGGAATAGGTGGGCTGTTGTGGTCTTGGCATCACGGGCATATCACTCTTTCGCTCATAACCGCGGCTTTTGCGTTTGGTATTTTTCTCTTGATATATCTTCTTTCGAAAGGTGGAATGGGTTTTGGGGATGTGGAATATTTTGGAGTGCTTGCTTTGTTTTTGACACCATTCTCCGCGGTTATGTCGGTGTTAATAGCATCTGTCGTGGCTTTGGCATACGCTTTACCCCAAGTGATCGTTCATAAAGCAGGGCGAAAAACACGTGTTCCCTTCGGACCCTTTTTGGCCATTGGAACTACGATAGCCATGCTTTTGAATTTTCATCTGTTCTATTGAACCTTTTACCACTTCCTTATTTTGATTTTAAAGTTTATCCAACGTAATTAAAGAAATGCGTTTTTCATGATAGCGTGAATTGGAGGGACAAAAATGGACGTTAAATTCGAAGTTGTGAAGATGAAGTATCCTGAGGATACCAACATCGTGGTGGGGCAGACACATTTCATCAAAACCATTGAAGATCTTTACGAAGTCATGGCAACTTCTTCACCAAATGCCAGATTTGGCATAGCTTTCAACGAAGCGTCTGGTATTTGCCTGATACGCCATGACGGTAACGATGAGAAATTGGAAAAATGTGCGATAGAGAACGCTGATAAAATAGGTGCGGGTCACCTTTTTGTCATCGTCATGCGTGATATCTACCCTATAAGCGTTTTGAACGCCATAAAATCCACCCAAGAAATATGCACCATCTACGCTGCAACTGCCAACCCTCTTCAAATCGTTGTGGCCGTGACGGATCAAGGACGTGGAGTTGCAAGCGTTATAGATGGATTTTCTCCAAAAGGAGTGGAACATGACGAAGATATATCAAAGCGAAAAAGCCTTTTGCGTCAAGCTATAAAGTACAAAAGATGAGAAAAGGGATCAAAACCCTCCCCTTCCTCCTCCACCAAACCCTCCGCCTATTCCGCCACCGAAGTTTCCGCCACCACTTGACGACGAGGATTCTGAAGAGTGTATGCTTGCATAGTACGGAAGCCTTGAAATGGCAGCGTACCAGTAAAGATCTGTCCAAGCTGGGTAAAGCGGGGAATTCTCCATACCTTTGGGACTTATCTCCTTTATCGCTTTCGAAACCTTTTTGGCGATACCTATGGCCGTTCCGTAAATCAAGTATTGATCCCATAGCACTACGGATTCCGGTGGTTTTTCCTTTATAAGAGAATAATCAGACAGGTATTTTTCAAAGTTTTTCCACCTCAAATAATACTCTCTACCGGTTTTAGTCCATCTTCCGAAGACATCTTTGGGAAGCATGAGCATTATCCACGCGACTGTCCAATCAACGAGAGCGAACCACGAGAACACCTGAATGATCTGGGGATATTCCCGCCCTCCCATGATCAGCGAAGTTACAAGCAATATAGGGCTGAGGATCAAAATGAAAATCGCAAGCGATTTTGCCAAGGTGTTTCCATAAGTTATAAGGTAATTTCTTCTTTCTGCCTTTAAACCCACCTCAACTTGCCATCTTTGATAATCTGAGAGGAATTTCTTTGAGTATGAGATGTTTCCCTTCATCTTATCCTTCAAACTTTCTGGATCGAATATCCCTTCGACGGTATATGGCTTTATCACAAGTTTTAAAAGCAGTTTTTCTTCCTCGCTTAACGATTTGTTCCCAGGCTGCAGTTTAAACGCGCCTTTTCCTTCAAAAGAAAGATATCCATTGTCAACTAAATTCAAAACAGTCGCGCTGAATCCATCCGAATCCGGATCGGCGACAAGCCGTTTGACTATGGAATTCACCAATGCCGGTGGATCGCTGTACGGGATCTCGCGCTCGTATTCAGAATGCAATTCGATTTTGGGCTCTACACCAAAGAAATAGAAAGATATGAATGGAATCACTCCAGCAAGAGCGAGAAGTACAAGTCCGAGGAGCCATATCCATTTCACTTTTCCGACGTAAGAATTTTCTATTTTTGCTATATCACCGTAAGACTTGTTTATATTTGAAAAATATGCAACGTCGATTTTTGAAAGTACGAATCTTACCTCAGCGTAAGCATTGGGAGGCAAGTTATGATAAACGATCGTGAACGTGTTCCCATTCCTAACGATGCTGTGAGGAACATCCACAGGGTGCACGAAAACGTCCTTTATCTTGTAAACCGGATCGAACTTGTACACCACTTTTAGCTCAGGTATCCAAGAAGGTGTCCCTTTACCCCAAAATTTATGAAAGAACTGTGAGAAATTGCTTCCACTTTGCACCCCACCGATGATATCGTAATTGAGAACCATTGAAACACGATCGCCACCAGGTTTTGGGATGTTGTAGCCACTGTTGAGATATACTCTCAAATTGAACCCATTTTGGCTAACCCTTCCCGTTTCATTTTTAATTTTTGCGCCCTTCACGGAAAGTTTGAAATTTTCAAGGCGGACCCCGCTTGGTAAATCCATGTAAGGTGCCAATCCATGATAAGGTTTTGTGAATGTGTAAAATTCATTTTCGTGAATGTGCGCAATTCCATCTTTGGCGATATTCACCGTTATATCTGCTTTATCGACTTTCAAAACGGAGTTCCAGGTGTCGAAATACCCGTTTACCCAAAATACACCAAGCAATCCTAACGCGACGGCTGCGGTAACAACGATGAATCTGATCGTCAGTGAACCCTTTTTCACTTTTAAACTCCTTCTGGCATCTTGCCAAACATTTCTTTTATTTCCGTTTTCCTTTCTTCACTGGCAAGTTCTATGAGAAACGATGATGTTTTCTCTTGCATAACTTTTTTTTCAACTTTGAAGTGTTTGTCAGCCATTGCGGCTATTTGTGGCATATGGGTTATAACGATGAGCTGCGTATGCTTGGAAATATCTTTCAATTTCTTTGCCACAACATCTGCCGTTCTCACGCCAACCCCAGAACCAACTTCATCGAATACGACTGTTTCGACCGGCAAACTTTTTCCCAAGGCAGCTTCAATAGCCAAATAAAAACGAGACATCTCCCCACCAGATGCTATCTTCGAAATCGGTATCTCATCACTCCCTGGGTTAACTCGTCCCACGAATTCTATCCAATCTATCCCGCTTTTCATAAAATCCGTTTCATGTTGCATGAAATTCAGTTTTGTCTCTTTCATTCCCAGATCGTGAAGGTTGTTCTCGGTTTTTTTAAGGAGTTCTCTCGCCGATTTAGCCCTTTTGATCTTCATTTCATTTGCCAAAGGTTTCATCTTATCGTTTAGCTCTTCAAGGTGTTTTTTTGCCTTCTTAAACGAGCCGGACTTCTTGCGTAATTCATCTATGCGCTCTTGAATTTCTTTCGTTCTTTCTTGAACATCCCTCAAAGTTGGACCGTACTTTCTCTTCAGACGCTCTACATCCGAAATTCTATTCTCTAATTCCATGAGCTTCTCTTCGTCCAAATCTTGCGTATTACCATATCTTTCAATATCTCGGGAAAGCTCTTCAATCCCTTCTTCGATCTCTTCCATCACATTCAAAAATTCATTGGATGTATCATCTAAAGCTCTCAGCTCTTTTAGCTTTCTCAGCAGAGCTTGAGAGATCTCTTCTAAGCCGTTTTCTTCGTTTAGCATATATGAAACTTCCTGAATGGTTTTAACGATTTCTTTGGCGTTGGACAGCCTTTTGTAATTGGAAAGCATTCTGTTGTACTCTTCGTCATCGACGATAATTTGTTCTATCTTTTTGGATTCGCCTTCAAGCTCTCTTATTTCTTCTTCCACATCCAAATGAGCGCCACCAGAGTCCAAAAAGTGTTTGATTTGCATGTACTCATGGAAAAGATTTTGATATCTTTCAATCTTTCCTGGTAGCTCGGAATCAAAAAGATCGACAAAACTGGTATGGGTTTTGGGATCTCTAAGTATTCCAAAAGCGCCTTGGGTATGAATTGCCATAAAAGAGTCGACGACATTTCTCAATTGAGAGATGCTGACTATCGATCCGTTAAGTCTGGCACTTATACGGGATGAAGAAATTTTAACACCAACAATCGTCTCTTCCCCACTTGAAGAGATAAAACGAGCCTCAACCTCGCTTCTGTTCTTTGCCAACTGAGGTTTTTCACCGAACAAAACTTTTAACATGGACAAAAACAAAGACTTTCCCGCTCCGGTTTCCCCAGTAACGACATTCATGCCCTTTGAGAATTCGATATTTATCTCATCGAAAAGCACGAATTTTCTGGCATGTATTTCAGCAAGCATTTATGCACTCCTTTTGTATTCCAAACCATCTTCAGTTCTTTTTACAAATCCATAGTTGATAAG
>WGFY01000021.1 GCA_015491995.1 Mesoaciditoga sp. | reverse complement strand
GGTCATTGAAAAGTGTAACATTCATGCTTGCGGTGTTGGTTTAGTTGCTTTGGAAATGTCTGTTACAACGGCGACTGAAAGCGTTCAAAGCATGTTTTTGAACGTATTAAATGAAGAAGGAGTGGCGGCGGCAACCTATCAAGCGGTAACAATTGTAACCCGCAAAATGGTTTTTTTAATGTAGGGCTTTTTACAGCATAAAAATATGATAAAATCATGAACATGATGGGGAAAGGGGAGATTTTATGAACGAATACATGGACGTGAATCAAAGGTTTTGGGATGAAGCGGTGAATCTTCATGCAAGATCAAAATTTTACGATCTTGAAACTTTTAAAAAGACAAAAAACTCCTTGCTACAAGTGGAGTTGAAAGAGCTGGGAGAAGTTAAAGGAAAATCTATGCTTCACCTTCAATGTCACTTCGGTATGGATACACTTTCTTGGGCAAAAATGGGTGCGAAGGTGACAGGTGTTGATTTTTCGAAGAAAGCCATAGATTTTGCAAATAATTTGGCCAAAGAGATGAAGATAACGTCGACATTCGTGCATTCAAACGTTTACGATCTTCCAAATGTTTTGAATGAAAAATTCGATATAGTATACATGTCGTATGGTGTGTTATGTTGGCTTGATGATCTGAAAAAACTGAGCAAGGTGATAACACATTTCCTTAAACCTAATGGCATATTCTATATAGTTGAAAGTCATCCCTTTTTGGATATGTTGGAAGAAGAAAATGGTAGGCTGGTGATTCGTTACCCTTATTTCAAAGATAAGCCTTCCAAATACGTACAAGATGGAACTTACGCTACAAGCGAACGACTTGAAAACAACGTCACTTATGAATGGAATCACAGTATTTCAGAGATCATCAATTCTCTCATTGGATGCGGGATGAAAATGGAGTTCTTTCACGAATTTCTCTTTTTGGAATTCAAATACAACTCCCTGTTTCACCAAAGAGAAGATCGCTATTGGGAACTCGTAGATCCTACGGTAAAAATTCCGTTGATGTTTTCCATTAAAGCAGAAAAATCTTGATTTTTTACATGTTCAGACTTTAAACTTGATGGGGTATATTTTGATAATTTTTCACTTCAATACCTTCACTTGCAAGCAATTCAAGGAAATCTTTCACCAAATTTTTTGCAAGCATCACAGTTTCATCTGTTTCATGTGAGCACCACAGTAGAGGGGCAATTTTTTTGTATCTTTTAGGCAATTTAGGAAAGGCACATACATCTATTATTCCTTGATAATAGTCGTGAGTAACCCATTTTTGGTTTAAAAGACACAGTGCTTTGTTCATCTCCAAGATGACTTCTATGGCGGAAACATCGACATTTTTAGCATTCTTACGATTTTGAGATGAAAGAATTCGACCGTAAGATTCAAACACAAGGGAAGGCAGATTTTCCTTAAGAAGATCTCGAAATCTGTCTGTTGGAAGAGCTTTACCCGTTTTAAGCCATATTTTTACGTGAGTGGGATTGCCATAGATTACTTTCAACACATCTAAAACTCCCATCCAAAATGGCCAATTCATTGTCGGAGCTGTAAGAATTTTTTCAAGCTCTTCCACATCTATTAACTTGTAATTGACAACTGTATCTTTGTAGATGAATGACTTCCCTTGACTCTTGCTTTGGCTTCCAACAACAAAAACCATATCAAGATCTGACCATTCAGTATCTGTTCCTCTAATTGTGGAACCGTAAACCCCACTTAGCATCACATTGTGATGTGCCTTAACTATCTCACCATTTAGCCTCTTCGAGAGAAGAACTCTTTCTTCGTGATTCATCTTTTCACGACCTTAGACATTTATGTTTGACAACAGATATTTTAACATCTGCCTGAAAAAGCCCAACATTTCTATGACAGTGGCAACTTCAACCAAGCGTGAAATAGATGAAGAGTTGATGAGACTGTCTAATACATGGAAATATTTTGATGTCATTGTTTGTGGTAATGAAGTTCTAAATGAAAAACCAGAACCAGACATTTTCTTAACAACGACAGAAAAATTGTGTTGTCTTAGAAGATTCAAATGTCGAAATAGTTGCAGCATGTAGAACTGGTATACTAATAGTTGTACCAAATCTTTAAAGAGCCATCTGGTGAAATGAGATTGTGTGCTTACAAAATATGTAATACATCTAAGAGAAGCTTTAGAAATTATTCATAACCCACATAGTTATAACTACGTTCATAGGCAGGGTATTAGAGTGATAACATGGGAACAAAAAGTTTTGACAAAAGGGAAATGGCAGCTTCATTTCGAGATGGCAAGGACGATCAAGTTGTAGAATACACAATGAAAAACAAAAAACGAGATGTGCACGAGAGGAGATACCTGAAATTAGCACATACATCTGGATGAATATCCTTGAATCTACACCAAGTAGGTATGATAAAGGTATTCGTATTTTTACACTTGGAAAGATTGATAAGATCTACGATCATTTGACATCGTACATAAAAGAAGGACAAAAAATTCTTGATATTGGTTGTGGAACGGGCGCATTAACATTAAGAGCTGCCCAAAAAGGGGCGAAAGTAAAAGGAATTGATGTTAATCCACAGATGTTGGCAATAGCACAAAACGTGTGAAGAAGGAAAACCTCACTCAAAAGGTTGAATTGTGTGAAATGGGAGTTGCTGAGCTCGGAGATGAGGAGACAAATGACTACGATGTTGTGATGAGTGGACTTTGTTTTTCCGAATTGACAGAAGGCGAACTTGCTTACACTTTAAAAGAAGTAAAAAGAATATTGAAGCCGTCTGGTCTCATACTTGTTGCAGATGAAGTGATATCTAAAAATATTTCGAAGAGATTTTTTACTTGGTTGATAAGAGCTCCTATAATCATGATCACATATGTCATTACACAAACCACCACACATGGAGTGAAAAAACTGCCTGAAAAGTTGGAAGAAATGGGATTTGTTCTGGTGTGTTCCCGAACAAATAAAATGGGAGACTTTATGAAATTAGTGGGAAGAAACTCGAAAGAGAGGTAAGCGCTATGTTTGAAATAATTAAATATGCCATTGTGAGCATAGCTACAACCTTATTGAGAGGATTTCCATTCCCGTGCAAGACAGGGATGATCAAAATAGGCAATCCTAATAAAAACTCGCCGGTTTTCCTAACGACAAATTTCGCGTTGACTGTAGAGAGAGTAAAAAAAGCTTTGAAGGGAACAAACTGTTATCTTCTTATTGCAAGCAGTCACGGAATCAACGTATGGTGTTCTGCAACAGGGGGGCATTTTACCAATCATGATGTCATTTCGATCTTAAAAGTCAGCGGGATAGAAAAGGTTGTAAGTCATAGAAATGTGGTACTACCACAACTTGCCGCAACAGGTATCGAATCAAAAGTCATTTCAAAAAAAACTGGATGGAATGTGATCTGGGGTCCTGTTTATGCAAAAGATATTCCAGAATTTATAAAAAGTGGATTCAAGAAAACGCCACAAATGCGAGAAGTCAAATTCCCTTTGATGCAGCGAATTGAGATCGCCATTATGTGGGCATTCCCATTTTCAATTTAGGAACATCAAAAAAGCGCACAAGAAAGCGTGTCTTATGTTGAATAAATGGCTTATTTGCCGGATTTATAACCGTCTGTTAATTGTTCAAAACTCGCGCACAACGTGAGTTTCTAATGTATATATGATATGATAAAATATTAGAAGAAGGCGAAAACAGTGAAAGGGTTTACCATTATAGAGTTACTTATCGTTTTAGCTGTTATAGCCGCTTTGATTTCAACTATGGTGCCAATAGGAATTAGCACGATAAAGCAAGCGCACTCCACTACTGTTGCGCTTAACCTTTCAAAGCTTTCCATAGCAGCCATGGAAGAGTTTTACCTTGATCATAACGCATCAGTTACCATCGAAGACTTAAAACCTTATTTCAACGCAAATCAAAGAAAAATATTAAAAAACTACGAAGTCAAAAACGCTTCAGATTGCATATACATATGGTACAAAGGTGAAGATGTCAACGCCTCGATGGCAAATCGGGTGTTTTCAGCCGTTGTTGCTACCGATGACGGCAAGCCGATGGTGTGCTTGACGGTAAAAAAATATTGGTGAACTTAAAAATTGAGAACAATTTGAGGTAAAACAAATATAAAGATCTGTTATCCTTTGTAATCCTGTCAATCTTCTTCATATTCCCTTTGGGAGTCCTTAAGAGAAATTGACAAATGATTATTAGACAGGTGTGCATGGTTAGAAAGGAGAAATATATGGAACATTCAAGACTTTCGAATTACGAACATGAACTCGATCTTTTGAGAATAAAATTGAACGAGATGTTTAGCCTATCCATAGAGGCTTTCAGATCTTCGGTGAATTCACTTGAAAATATGGATTTGGATCTTGCTCGAAAAACTGTGAATGGTGATGATGAGATAGATGCCCTTAAAAGGGTGATTGAAGAGATGTCCTACGAGATTTTGGGAAGGTTTCAACCGCTGCTTGTGTCTGATCTCAGACGTGTCGTCATGGCGATAAAGATGGCGGGAGAACTTGAAAGAATAGCCGATCAAGCCGTGAACATAGCTCAAGTTAGCGAATTTATGAATGGAAGAAAACT
>WGFY01000020.1 GCA_015491995.1 Mesoaciditoga sp. | reverse complement strand
CCCTTAATATCGCGCTTAGCCTTTCTTTACTGTCAGTGTTGAAATCCCTATGAAGTGTTGCAAGAACGTAGTTTTTAGGTTTAAGCGCATATCTTTTCAACACTTCTTCCCTATTCACATTTTTTTGAAAACGCAAAAAAATGTCATACATCACATCACCGGTTATATACACACCATCTGTGATTCCCTCGCGTTTTAAATTACGAACTGCGATTTTGGACGGGCAAAATTTGTATTTGGAAACCCTGTCCGTAAGCACACGGTTCAACTCTTCTGGCATATCCTTTGGTTCTTGCCTCAATCCAGCTTCAACATGGGCAACTGGGATTTTGAGCTTTGCCGCCGCTATCGCGCCTGCCAAAGTTGTGTTGGTATCACCGTACAAAATCACAAGATCCGGTTTTTCCTTAAGCAAAACTTTTTCAAATTCAATCAAAGTTTTTCCCGTTTGTTCACCATGAGTTCCGGAACCAACTCCAAGGTTGTATTTAGGACTCTTCAAATTCAACACCTTAAAGAAGACCTCAGACATGTTGAAATCGTAATGTTGTCCAGAATGAACCAAAATTTCTTCTATTCCAAACTCGTCCAATTTTTCCCCAACGATAGCTTCCTTCACAAACTGTGGCCTTGCTCCAACTAAAGATACGACTTTCACAATAACACCTCCACTCTTTACACGATGGATTATATCATCTGCTTAATCAAAAAAACTTGAAAGCTAATATCGTAGTTTTAAAGTCATCCCAAAGCCAACAACTTTGATGGTATAATCTTTTTGCCAAAAATTCAAAAAACGCTTTTATCGTAAAGGAGAAGATGGCTCTTGAACAAAAAAGTTCTCATACTCGCGGGTGGATCTGGCACAAGATTCTGGCCCAAATCAACAGAAGATAAGCCCAAACAGTTTTTAAATATCACATCAGATGACAAAACCATGATTCAAGAGACCTTTTCCAGGGCTTTGAAAATCACAAACCGTGAAAACATATGCGTTGTGACAAACGAAAAGCAAGCCCACCACATATTTGAGCAACTGGACTTGCCAAAAAGTAACGTTGTAATGGAACCAGCGGCAAAGAACACAGCGGCAGCGATAGCGTTGGGAATATTGGAAATGAACGAAGACGATGTCGTTATAGTTTTGCCATCGGATCACTACATAAAAGATGTGGACAAATATGTAAAAATCCTCGAAACGGCCGCAGAATTCGCGAACAAAAACGAAGCGATCGTTACGCTTGGCATAAAGCTAACACATGCAGAAACCGGATATGGCTACATAGAAGTAAATAAAGATGTCATTGCGGGCTCGAACCGCAATCTCGATTCTCTTAAGAAACCAATTCCTCTTAAAGTAGAACGCTTTCACGAAAAGCCGAATCTTGAAACGGCATACTCTTACGTTGAATCTGGCAACTTCTTCTGGAATTCCGGAATGTTCATCTTCAAAGTATCAACGATGTGGAAAGCTTTTAAAAAGCATATGCCAGCGCTTTACAACGCCTTCAAAAATGTAAAAAGCAAAGAAGAATTGGAAAAAGCTTATTCCACCTTAGAATCGGTTTCTATAGATTACGGCGTAATGGAAAAATTTGAGAATGTCTTTGTAATTCCGGGAGACTTCGGATGGAATGATGTTGGAAGCTGGGATGCTGTATACGAACTCGTCGAAAAAGATGAGAATGGGAATTATTCTTCATCAAAAAAAACGATATTTAGAAATGCGAAGAACTGCGCTGTTTTCGCAGATGGAAAAGAAGTGGCAATTGCACACGTCGATGACATAATCGTTGTCGTGCACGATGGCAAAATCCTCGTTATAAAGCGTGGAACGACGCAAGATGTAAAAAACCTTTGTCGACATCAGTCGTAAAATAGAGAAAACGTCAACCAAAAAGTAGAGAATTCATCAGTCAAAAAGTAGAGACATTTGAGATGATTTGAGTTAACATCTGAGTATCACATTTTTGAAGGGGGACAACTCAGATGTTGAGTGAAAGAGAAGCGGTAAAGATAAGGATTTTAAATGAAGTTGGACTTTCGAACGTTGAAATAGCTGTGGAGATTGGATGTAATCCAAATACAGTCTCAAAGTATCTGAGAAAGGAGTGGAAAGAGATGAAGAGGAAAGGTTCCAAGCTTGACCCATTCAAGGAGTATATAAAGTCTCGGCTTGAAAAGTATCCAAAGTTAAGCTCTGTGGCATTGCTCAAAGAGATAAAGCCATTGGGCTATTCTGGAGGCATAACGACACTCAGGGGATATGTTCATGGTATTAGGCCAAACGAGAATAAAGAATACAAGAGATTCGAAACTTTGCCGGCTGAACAATTCCAGGTTGATTGGGGCCAGGGAAAAACGGTTGTTGGTGGTGAAAAAAGAGTGGTTAAGTATTTCGTCATGGTGCTTGGTTATTCAAGGATGCTGTATGTTGAATTTGCCCAAGACGAGAAACTCTCCACACTCATAAGATGCCATAACAACGCATTCGAGTACTTTGGAGGTTATTGCAATGAAGGCTTGTACGACAACATGAAGGCCGTTGTCAAGAAAATAAGTCGAGACAAAGAGTACAACGCCAAATTCATGGACTTTGCCAACTTTTACGGATTTAGAGTCATAACTCACAGGCCTTACAATCCAAAGGCTAAAGGTAAAGTTGAAAGAATGGTTCCGTTTGTGAGAAACAACATCCTTTACGGCCAAGAATACTCCAACATGGCGGAACTGGAAAACACACGTGTCCAATGGCTTGAAGAGGCGAATTCGAGAATTCATTCGGAATTAAAAGAAATCCCCTTCGAGAGATTCGAAAGGGAAAAGAAATACTTGAATCCACTGACAAGATTATATCCCATTCGTTATCTTGAAACAAGGAAAGTGAGAAAAGATGGTGAGTTGATTTACCAAAACAAGCGCTACGAGCTTGAAGGTAAATATGCAGGAAAGGTTGTGAATTTGGAGAGGAAAGGTGGGATTGTCAACATCTATTTCAAGGATGAAAGGATAAAGACGGAGCTTTTGAAGATGGATGTTGAGACGAGGAATTTGAGGGAATACGAGGAAGTGAGTCAAAATGGGATATGAACGAGTTCATGAGATGCTCAAAGAGATGCATTTGGATGGCATTGAAAAAGTTCTCGATTCAGCCGCACAGAAATGGAGTGAGAAAGGCTCTGACGTGTTCGAACTGATTGAAGAATTGTTGAATTCGCAGATAAAGTCAGATGAAGAGAAGAAATACACTATAAGATTGAGATATTCAGGTCTTCCATTTCACAAAAAGATAGCGGAGTTCGACTTTTCATTTCAACCGAGCATAGACGTGAAGCAAATAAGAGAGCTTGAAACGTTGAGATTCATGTACGAAAAAGAGAATGTCATCTTCCTTGGACCACCAGGAGTGGGGAAGACACATCTCGCAATAGGACTGGCGATGAAAGCGATTGAAGAAGGAAAGAAGGCCTATTTCATTAACTCAGTAAAGCTCGTTGAGAGAATGAAAGAGGCATTTGCAAAGATGAGTTACGAAAGGTTGCTAAGGTTCTACAAAAGCCTTGATTTACTCATAATAGACGAGCTTGGATATCTGCCTTTGGATATAGAGGGAGCAAAATTGTTCTTCGAATTGGTGGAAAGTAGATATGAAAGGGGAAGCATCATAGTGACATCTAACAGAAGCTTTACCGAATGGGACAAGATATTCTCAGATTCTGTTTTGGCAACGGCAGTTCTTGACAGATTGCTTCATCATTCGAGTATAGTGAACATTAGAGGGAAGAGTTATAGGTTGAAAGAAAAACAGAAAAACGGCCTTGTGGGAGCAAAAATCATGAATGGATTAAAGTGATGAAATCTCTTGTTTTTGACCGGTGTTTTCTCACAAATTAGTTTGGTGTTTTCTCT
>WGFY01000019.1 GCA_015491995.1 Mesoaciditoga sp. | reverse complement strand
TCATGAAGTTTTGCACGTCCGTATCCGTTAAATCGTCTCTTGGGTCGGCGAGCCTTATTATCTTAGATGAGCCGTCAGATGAAGCTATGAATTTCATCGCCAAATATTTGGTAGTCGTTACTGCCATATATCATTCACCCCCCTATCAGCCTACAGGGCCGAGTTCAGTCGTGGTTCTAACGTCTATGCCTTCCACAGTCTTGGAAGTCAAGCCTGCCAAAGCGTAAGCGAAATCGTATTTGGCTTGTTCCTGCGCCGATGGATTAACGTTGTTCACGGTTACCCTGTCTATGATTAGCTTCCCGTCTGCGTCCGTACTTCCGGTGTTAAGATAAATAACTATCGATTGAGCTTTCCCAAGTTCAGTTACGGTGTCTCCCGCTGCCATTGGTTATCATCCCCCTTTGTTTTCTATGAAGATAATGATGAAAATTAAAATGATGAAGAGAATAATAATGATGTTCATGCGACCATTTCCTTCTCAATGAAGTGAGGCCTCCAATATATAGGTACAACTTTTCGCCATAACTATATGTGATGCGAGACCTAAAAAAGTGGTACAATCAAAAAGAAAACTTTTCAAACAACAGGATTCTTTGGGAGGAACTATTTTGGGAAATCGCAAGATCGGTAATTTTCTCGCCATTAATTCTTCCATTCTTTCAATGTTAACACTTGTCATTCTCGTTGGTATGGGTCAATACATGGGTGATAAGTTTTTACCACTTTATCTTATCGCTTTTGGTGGTAGTGCGTTTGCGATAAGCACCTTAAATGGAATGCAAAATCTTTTGGGAGCTGTATACTCTTTTCCAGGTGGTTACCTGAGTAATAAGATAGGCTACAAAAAATCCTTGATCGTTTTCACTCTTATGGCACTGATTGGATATGCGATCGTTATATTACTTCCATCGTGGCAGTCCGTTTTGGTCGGGGCTATTTTTTTCATCGCCTGGTCTGCCATATCTTTGCCAGCTGTGATGAGCTTGATCTCAGAATCAGTACCGAAAAATAAAAGAGTCATGGGTGTTTCAATGCATTCACTTTTTAGAAGAATTCCCATGGCTTTAGGGCCGATTTTTGGAGGAATACTCATAGCGCTTTATGGAACAAAAAACGGTGTGAGAATCGCTTTTATCTTTGCCACCGCCTTTGCAATCATTTCGATATTCATCTTCAACAAATTTGTGAAAGATGAAAAAAGAAAATCAAAGTCTACAAGCTTGAAAAAGATGTTGAAAAACTTAACCGGTAATCTTAGAGTGTTGCTTATTTCGGATATACTTGTAAGATTTTGTGAGCAAATACCGTACGCTTTTATGGTTGTGTGGGTTGTTAAAAACAACGGATTGACCGCGTTACAATTTGGCTTTTTAACGGCGATCGAAATGGCTGTTGCTGTAGCAATTTACATACCAGTTGCGTATTTGGCGGATAAGCATAGAAAGAAACCCTTTGTTGCGATCACGTTCGGATTTTTTACACTCTTCCCCCTTATACTGCTCTTTTCAAGAAATTTTGAGATGCTTGTAGTGGCTTTTATTGTGCGTGGATTAAAAGAATTTGGAGAGCCTACTCGAAAATCGATGATAATGGATTTTGCACCAGAAACGGAAAAAGCTGGTACATTTGGGGCTTACTATTTTGTAAGAGACAGCGTAGTTTCCGTGGTAGCTTTTTTAAGTGCATTTTTGTGGCAACTATCTCCTGCCACTGATTTCTTGACGGCCTTTGCTTTTGGGGTCGTTGGCACCCTCTTTTTTGTTTTGAATGGAAAATCTCCAGAAACAGTGAAATAGTTTGCTTGTCCGGCTCTCTCTATATTTTGCGTTGGCAAAATATGAGAAATTGTACGTAGATGTTAAGCAATTAACAAAAGGATAGTAAAAACACCCATCACGCAGCGTGTTCACTGGTTTGTCTACAACGGCTCAAAGCAAGCTTTTCGCTCGGCTCGCCTTCGCAATAGCACGCGCACATGGTGAAAAAGTACTGGCTTTTTTTAGATAATTTTTCATACCTTTTTATTATGTATACACCATTCTATTGTCTTTTCGATAGCTGGTGATATAATCTTAAAGAATGGACGCGCATGTTGAGATTCAGCGGACATATTTTTATGTTAGCTCCGGCTGTTGGAGATGCAGTGGCAGAGATAATAGTGTACGGTTATTCCAAAACAACCAATATAAACAATCTTGGAATGTCAAGATTTGCGAACAAAATAGAGAAAGAACACAACGTTGTTTGAAGGAGGTAAGCATTCGTGAGAGAGTTAAAAAATTTTGAGAATCTAAAAGTCGTCGATTTTAAGTCACCAAGTGAAGTCTCAAAAATGGAAAAAGCGTTCAAAAAAGTAAAATCGGAGTTGGGAAAGCATTACAAAGCCCTTATAGGTGGTAAATGGGTGGAGGTGGAAACAGAAATAACTTCTACTAATCCCTCAAAACCATCCGAAATCGTTGGATACGTTCCAAATTGTGGAGAAAAAGAAGCCGATGCGGCCCTTGAAGCCGGTTGGAAGGCTTTCGATAGCTGGAAGTTCACAAACGCTGAGGAAAGGGCAGAGTATCTTTTCAAGATTGCCGATATCTTGACAGAAAGGCGCTTTGAATTTGATGCGTGGATGGTCTACGAGACTGGCAAGAACTGGGTAGAAGCTGACGCCGACCTCGCGGAAGCTGTGGACATGCTAAATTTTTATGGAAGAGAAGCGATAAGATACTCCAAAGGCTATGAGCCACACCAAGTACCCGGTGAGAAAAACGAAGTGAGATACATCCCGATAGGTGTGGGTACCATTATTCCGCCGTGGAATTTCCCAATCGCCATACTCGTCGGAATGACTTCAGCCGCGATAGCCACTGGAAATGTCGTGATTTTGAAACCAGCCTCCATTTCTTCGATCATTGCTGCAAAAACTGCTGAAGTTTTCAACGAAGTCGGACTGCCGGATGGCGTTTTCAACTTCTTACCGGGCTCTGGAGCAAAAGTAGGCGAATACCTCGTGAAGCATCCAAAGACTCGGTTCATTTCCTTCACAGGTTCAAAAGACGTTGGGCTGAGGATCAATTCCTTGACTGCCGAACATCAGCCAGGGCAACATTGGCTAAAACGTGTGGTGCTTGAGATGGGTGGAAAAGATGCGGTTGTGGTCGATGAAACGGCAGACATAGATGCGGCCGTTGAGGGGATAGTGGTAAGTGCTTTTGGTTTCCAAGGGCAAAAATGCTCTGCCGGTTCAAGAGCCATAATCGTTGATAAGGTGTACGACGAAGTTGTACAGAAATTGAAAGACAGGGTTGAAAAAATAAAGATAGGCGACACTTCAGATCACGAAAATTGGCTTGGCCCCGTTTCAAGTGAAAGTGCCTTTAAAAAAGTCATGAAGTACATTGATATTGGAAAAAGAGAAGGCAAATTACTCACCGGAGGAAAACGTTTTGGAAATGAAGGATATTTCATAGAGCCAACCGTTTTCATCGATGTCGATCCAAATGCGAGAATAGCCCAAGAAGAAATTTTCGGGCCTGTTTTAGCGGTAATAAAAGCAAAAGATTTTGAAGATACTCTTAGAATATCCAATTCCACAGAATACGGCTTGACTGGTGCTTTATATTCAAAAGACAAAACACGAATAGAAAAGGCTAAAGAAGAATTTCACGTGGGAAACCTCTATTTCAACAGAAAATGTAC
>WGFY01000018.1 GCA_015491995.1 Mesoaciditoga sp. | reverse complement strand
TTTACAAGAAACGATGGGAGATAGAGAGAATAAATTCAAATCTCAAATCGCCATTCACGTATTCACTCGAATATATCTATTACGTTCCACATCGTCATTACAAAGAGGCAGTCGGATTAAAGCTATTGATTCATAATCTTGTGACCTTATCCAATATCTCCAATGGCCTTGCTAAAAATAAAAAGTTGGTGGTCGCTTTTTGAATTTTGAATTTTCGAACAAGCTAAGTTAAAAACAGGATATAACGTGCCGACATACGTGCTTGAGCATTTGCTCGGCAACTATGGAAGTGCTTGGGAAAGCGACGGCGTAGAAAGGGTTAAAAGGATACTAAGCGACCATTACCTGAGACCTGACATGGCGGAATATATGAAATCCCAGGTGCAGGAAAAGGGAAGCTTTAGGATCATAGACAGGATAAGCGCATCGTTGAATGTTTCAATCGATGAATACGTTGCTCAACTTCAGAACTTAAGCGTTAAAAACGGCGTGATATCTGATGAGCTTGTTAAAAAGCACAAGAAGATGCTTTACGGTGGAATATGGGCAATAATAGATTTGAGATACGACTATGAAGAACATCCCGGAAGCCCTTTCGTAGTTGAAGAGATTCATCCAATCCAGCTATCGAATTTTATCAAAGATGATTTTGTAAGCCGAAAGAAGAACTTCACGCTTGATGAGTGGATAAATCTCATCGTAAGATCGATAGGTCTTGAGCCTACAATGATGAAAAAAAAGGAAAAACTCCTTCAACTTCTTCGTTTGGTTCCGCTTGTAGAAAAGAATTACAACCTCGTGGAGCTTGGTCCCAGAGCAACGGGGAAATCATTTATCTATCGTGAGATTTCTCCATATGCGATTTTGGTGTCGGGAGGTAACACAACTGTTGCACAGCTCTTCTACAATTTGAGTTTGGGAAAGATGGGGCTTATTGGTGAATGGGATGTTGTGGCGTTTGATGAAGTTGCCGGAATTAAGTTCAGAGACAGATCTGCCCTTCAAATGATGAAAGATTACATGGAATCCGGATCGTTTGCCAGAAAGGTGGAAGTTGTTGCGGAAGCGTCGATCGTTTTTAATGGAAATATAAATGACGATGTTCAAACGTTGTTAAAACTTTCAAATTTATTTGAGCCATTTCCCGTGGAAATGCAAGATACGGCTCTTATGGATAGAATTCACGCATACCTGCCAGGTTGGGAAGTTAAAAAATTGAGCACTTCTTCTTTTACCGACCATGTTGGTTTTGTCATAGATTACTTCTCAGAGGTTTTGAGATCTCTAAGGAAAGAATCCGCTGTCAACGTTATAGAGAGATATTTTACCCTTGACTCGCAACTGAACAGCAGAGACGAAAAAGCAGTGAAAAAGACCTGTTCCGGATTGATAAAGCTTCTCTTGCCTGACGGTGAATATGAAAAAGAAAATATTGAAGAAATCCTCGTATTTTCTCTTGAAATGAGAAAGAGGGTGAAAGAGCAGCTTAAAAAGATGGGTGGTTTGGAATTTTGGGACACGAACTTCTCTTATATAGACAGAGAAACAAAAAAGGAAAATTACGTGTCTCTTCCAGAAGGAGGGACGAAGACCATGATCTCACAAGATCCACTGCCACCTGGGACCGTTTACTCCGTCTCAATGGTAAACGGAAAAGCCAACCTCGTAAAAATAGAAGCGATCGTTATGCCTGGTGATGGAAAGATGCTGATAAGTGGTGGAAGCCCTGCTTTCAAAGAAAGCGTTAAGGTGGTTGAAACTTACATTCGTGGAAATGAAAGAAAGTTTATGCCAACATCCAGCAGGCTAAAAGATTACAACATAACCGTTCAAGTTAATCCGATAATTGGTAATACCGTCGGAGGGGATGTGTCTGTCGCAGTTTTTGTTGTCATACTTTCCGCAATTCATAGGGCAACGATGAAAAAAGGTTTTGCCGTTATAGGAGACATGACGATAAGCGGGACATTGAAAACGACTTTTTCATTTGTCGAGAGACTGAAAGTGCTTTCTGAAAACGGTGCAAAATTCGTAACGGTTCCAATAGAGCAATTTGCATCTCTTTCCAACTCGCTGGATTCGTTAAAAAACACAATTCCTATTCCTATAGCAAAGCCAGAAGATGCTTTTGTGAAGGGAAGATTAGATGAATGATTTTCAGGGATTTTTGCCACCACGCGATTCTAAAGTGCTGAGAAGGTGTTAGATATATTGTCAAAATGAAAACTCTTACCGTTCATGTTCAATATAATGGCATTAAGGCCTAAGACCATTTTGTGCGTTTCTATTATTTTGGAATGGGTGTACCAATCATCTTCATTAATGTGCCTAATGTATCTGTCAAAAATATCCTCCATCCTTTCAAAAAAGGTGTTGTCGACATCAGTCGTAAAATAGAGAAAAAACGAGTGAAGTTCTTGAAATGGCATAAAAGGTTACATGCAGAAAATTTAAAAAACGGTCCAAAAGTAAAAAAAGTTATCTTGGGATATGAATTCGGTGTAAAATAGAAGTGTGAAGCTTTTCAATAAGGAGGGAGCAAATATGTCAGGACCACGAATTGTTAAAGCAACAAGGGGAACAGAGCTTACGTGCAAGAGCTGGCAAACAGAAGCACCAATGCGCATGATCATGAACAATTTAGACCCGGATGTGGCTAGGGATCCGGAGCACCTCATAGTTTATGGTGGCACGGGACGTGCAGCCAGAAACTGGGATTCATTTGATGCCATTGTGAGCACTTTAAAAAGATTGAACGATGATGAAACGATGCTGGTTCAATCCGGAAAGCCAGTGGCGGTTTTCAGAACCAACAAATGGGCTCCACGTGTTTTGATATCGAATTCAATGCTCGTTCCAAAATGGGCAAACTGGGAGTATTTCAGAGAGTTGGAAGAACGTGGGCTTATCATGTTCGGACAGATGACAGCTGGAAGTTGGATATACATAGGTACGCAAGGAATACTCCAAGGAACTTACGAAGTCTTATATGCCGTGGCTCAAAAGTACTTCAACGGAACGCTCGCGGGAACGATAACGGTTACGGCCGGCTTGGGGGAAATGGGCGGGGCGCAGCCTTTGGCCGTCACGTTAAACGGTGGAGTCGTCATAGATGTGGAAGTGGACAAACGAATGATAGATAGACGTTTGAAGACAAAATATCTCGACGTTTGGACGGATTCTTACGAAGAGGCCATAAAAATGGCAAAAGAAGCCAAAGCTAAGAAAGAAGCTTTATCCATAGGATTGCTGGCAAATGCCGCGGACATACTTCCAAGGATGGTCAAAGAAGGATTCATTCCGGATATCGTGACGGATCAGACTTCCGCTCACGATCCTCTTTACGGCTACATCCCTGTGGGAATGAATTTGGAGGAAGCAAACGAGATGCGCAAAAAAGATAAAGATGGATATTTAAAGCGTGTCTACGATTCGATGATCAAGCATGTAGGAGCCATGGTGGAAATGCAACGTCAAGGTGCCAAGGCTTTTGAATACGGAAACAACATTCGAAGAAATGCTTACGATCATGGGGCAAAAGACGCATTCGAAATCATAGGATACGTTCCTCAATATATAAGAGATCTTTTCAGCGAGGGCAAAGGTCCATTTAGATGGGTTGCGCTTTCTGGAGATCCTGAGGATATATACAAGACCGATGAGGTGGTTTTAAAGCTCTTCCCATACGATGATCATCTCAAGCGTTGGATAAAGATGGCCCACGAGAGAGTTCACTGGCAAGGACTGCCTGCAAGAATATGCTGGCTTGGACAAGGTGAAAGGGAACAATTTGGTCTTGAGATAAACAAGATGGTCAGGGATGGAAAGTTGAAGGCTCCGATAGTAATAGGAAGAGATCACCACGATACGGGTTCTGTTGCATCTCCTTATAGGGAAACGGAGGCGATGAAGGATGGCTCTGATGCGATAGCAGATTGGCCTATTCTTAACGCTCTTCTTAACACCGCATCTGGTGCAACGTGGGTGTCCGTTCATCATGGCGGCGGCGTAGGCATAGGTTATTCCATTCACGCCGGTATGGTTTGTGTGGCCGACGGGACAAAACTCGAGGACGAGAAACTCTCAAGGGTTCTCAACAACGATCCCGGCAGTGGCGTGGCACGACACGCAGATGCGGGATACGATATAGCGATAAAAACGGCAAAGGAAAAAGACATAGACATTCCAATGCTTAAATGATCTTAATCGGACTGAATAGTTTATAAGGGCGGTTCCAAGCCGCCCTTATTTTGATGGTATAATTCGTTGAGGTGAAATTTCATGGATGCCACCGAGTTAAAAAGGATATTCGAAGAGATGGCCGCGGCGGAAGATTTCATCGGCGATGCGCCTTTCAAATCCCGCACTTATCGTTTGGCTGCTGAATTTGTGGATGAGATCGGGCTTGATGTGGAAAAGATGAAAGAAGCCAAAGGTATAGGAAAAGCGATCATCAGCAAGACAGAAGAATACATTGAAAGCGCAAGGGTGAGAAAACACACTGAGCTGATGGAGTTGGTTCCTGCAAGATACAAGAAAAAGATTTTGACTCAAGATGCAAAAGCACTTGGAAAGAAATGGCGAGAAGAGGTAAAAAGACGCTTTTTCAACGAAGATGGATCGCTTAAAACTTGGCCTTCCAAGCATTCGAACAAATTTTACACTTTGAAGGAGATAGCACGTAATTTCAAAAAGAACCATGTGTACACTGAGAGCGAAGTAAACGCGATTTTAGCACCCATTCATGAAGACTACATCGCATTAAGAAGGTATCTTATCAACTATGGATTTGTAAAAAGAACTGAAGATGGTTTGGAATACAAAAGGAGTGCATAAATGCTTGCTGAAATAC
>WGFY01000017.1 GCA_015491995.1 Mesoaciditoga sp. | reverse complement strand
CTATCGATTGAGCTTTCCCAAGTTCAGTTACGGTGTCTCCCGCTGCCATTGGTTATCATCCCCCTTTGTTTTCTATGAAGATAATGATGAAAATTAAAATGATGAAGAGAATAACGATCGTTTCATTCAAAGCGACCATTCCCTTCCTTGGATGTGAGGCCTCCATATATAGGTACAAATTCCTGCAGAAATAAACGGACTTCTATATATTTTCACCGCCCGTGGAGCGCTTTATTTTTTATTGAAGCGCAACGGGCGGATTATTTTATTTAACGTCTTAAAATAAACAACGCGAGCCGTGGCGGGAGGCCCCTTTTATAGAGCGGCGGGGGTGAATCCGTTTTCAAGTGAAGCGAATAGTCTGATGTTTTTTCTGTCTATTCGCGAACGTGGAAAACGGAGAGGGGCCGCAGGCCATAAAGAGGGTTGTGCCTCCCCCGCACGTTCCTCCGATACCTATTTAATATTGGGTGTGAACCGAAAAGGTGGGGGAGCGGGGGAGGAAAAACACTTTCAGGGCGTCCACGGCGAAGCGATAGAGGGCAGGGCGGCGCTTACATTATTATTTATTATCATGTTTTATCCCATTATTTGTTTTTGTATTTATTATCAGCCCCGCCGTTCCTTTAATACCTCATTTAACGATACAAAAATAATTTCCTTTTTTATCAACGGAGATCCGCATGAATAAAGGCTTTAGAAGAAAATCAAAAATAAGGGCTAAAAATTTCTTTGTATAGGTAAATAGACGTGAAGCCTTGTAAACGTTGCTCTAAGATGCGATTATTCAATTTAACAGAAGCCACTTGTGTTAAATTCAACTTTATTATTTTAATAATCTGCTATGATATAATATTCTCGCAAAAAGAGGTGATTAAAATGATAGAAGAAAAGGAGAAGGAAAAAAACATCATAACGAGTGTAATGGTGCCGGAAAGCTTATGGATGAGCGCTAAGATCCACGCAGTAAAAGAGAGAAAAAATTTTTCAAGCTTGGTAAGGGAACTTTTGAAGGAATACGTGGAAAGAAAAGAAAGGGAGGAGGAGAAAAGTGTTTGATAAAAAAACTTCCCCCGCACATTTGTGGGCGGCGGGGGAGCACAACTTAGTTGGAGTATTCCATTCGGGTAAAACACCCACCTTTATTATACCACAAAAAAGATGGATGACCCGTGGTGCGAACTCCAAACAAGATGTTTACAATTCTTTTACCACGATCAGTCCGCCTCAAAACATCTTCTCAAGCGTTGGACATACGTTTCGCACTAACCTAAACAAAACAAAATTATTGAAGGAGATGAGATGATAATGATGAAAAACGTTTGTATTGATACCGAAATTCTAGATGTTTTAACTGGAAGCGAATTGAAACTCTTTATGATAGTTAAATCTTATGACGAGGGTCTTGGTTCCTACGTCAGCCCCAATAAAATTTCCCAAGACCATAACATCCCGTTGAGGACCGTTTACAACCAAATAGAATCTTTGAAACAAAAAGGGGTTTTGAGATTTGAATATGAAACCGTGAACGGCTCGAAAGTCAAAGTTTGGAAATGGGATTTTGCCAATTATGGCAAAAACGCTGAAAACGTTGATAAACAAAGCATTTCTAAGAGTAAGAGAAAAACTTTTGCCAAAAATGGCACTGTATGTAGTAGTTCTTTTAAATATAAAAAAACTACTACTACATACGTTGCCAAAAATGGCAAAAACAAAATTAGCGCTCCTGCAAATGCCGATAAAATCACGGAAAAGGAGGCTTTTGCCAAAAATGGCAAAACACTTGAATCACTCTTTGCGGACATAAACCGTCTTATCAATATCTCAAAGAGAGTTTTTGAAAAAGCGGCGGGTGAATATCCTGTAAGTGAGATTAAAAAAGCCGCCGTGTACACTTACCAAAAAAATCCTCAAAAGCCGGAATCCTATTTCATGATGACGTTGAAGAACGAATGGGCTTTCGATATTTTTGACGGGGATTTTGAAAAGGAAGTCGAAAGAGTTAAAAGCGAGAGAGAAAGAAAAATGAGGATGGAAAGCGATAAGGCTAAGAAAGCGGAACTAAAAAGGATAGAAGAAGAAACCCGAAAAAGGCAAATGAAACTTGAAAAGGCAAGAATAAGAGCTCTAGAAGAAAAGCTTATGAAAGGCGAAATTCCCCTTAATTTTGATGTGATGAACGAGTTTTCACGTAGCAGGGTGAGTGCTGCGCTGAGAAAGAAAGATTATAAGATCGCGGCTCTCTATTTGCTTCCTTATATGCAAAATGAGATGGAAAACGACGGGGTTGCGGTGTGAATGAAAAGATACGAATGTGATACCAAATTTGTTTTAAAATAATAGAAGCCACCAATTAAAAATATTGCACACTCGTGTTAGTAGCGTTTAGCTTGTGATAGTAAGGATTGTGTTTGTTGGCACGGGTGTGCTATTTGATGGCACGAATTGGCACGGAACAGATGTTAAATACCTGTTTTTCCAAAGTTTTTTATAATATGATGGCGTCATAAAAAAGAGCGTTAAGTTTCGCAACACGGCTTTTTATATAGCTTCACGTGATGTGTTAGAAAAAAGTATTGATCTGGCACTGAGAGTGTCAGATCAACGATCGCATAGATGTAACATGAAATAGAGGTGAAGCCTTGAATTTAAGCGACTTGGCAAAAACACGTTCCGTACCATACAGCACGGTAAGAAAATACGTTAACGCTTTGGCTGAAAGGGAATTAATATATCCTGAAGTTGGTTCCCGTTCTGTCACGATCCATGATAACGATGTGGAAGTGTTCGATGAACTGCTAAGACTTGTGCGATCTGGAATATCTTTTAGGAGCGCGATTGATCGCCTCTCTGAAAAGAAAAGGTTTGATCAAAGTGATACGGTTTCTTATTTTAGAAAGATTGAAAAGAAAATCGATTCTTTGGAAGAAGAGAACAGAAAGCTTAGAGAGATCGTCCAGGTGTACCTTTCAAGGATAGAAAGCCTTGAAAGCCAGATTAAAGAATTAATGCCACCAAAGAAGAAAGGTGGATTCTGGAAGATATTCAAGAGAAGGAAAAAAGTATAGATTTACTCTTAATACGAGAAAATTAAAATTTTTCTGAGTCTTTTAGAGCTTAAAGGGGCGATTTGTTGAAAAATATGAAACGTGGAAAACTAAAAAGAAGGATTCAAGTGATATCACTTCTGTTAGTCATGTTGATAGTTGTGGCCTTTATTATGGGTATTGTGTTTAACGTAGAAGTAAAAAACATTTTTTCTTTAAAGGAAAATATAAATGCATATCTTAGGTTAGTAGAAGATAAGGTGATTTCACCATCATTTGAACGAAAATTGATTTCCGATCTTCTTCGTTTTCCCCTTATTGATCATCAAGATGTTGCAGAACTGAAAATAAAAATTGGCGAAATGAGAACGTCGGGTCATTATTCTACTTCGTTCATCTCAGATTATGTTGAATCGTTAGAACTAAACTCTCTATTTAGATTGAATGAAATATATTTTTTAATACTTTTAGGATTGCTTGTGCCTTCGTTAATTATTGGTATACTGCTTTACATCTCCTTCAATAGACATTTTCTTTCAGACATAAACATAGTTTCAGAGAGACTTTCACACTTTGATCTTTTTAATTTTTCTTCGGTAAAAGAGAAAAAGAGTTCTTATCATGAAGCAAGGCAATTAACAAGTGCTTTAAATCAGATGGCATCTAATGTTGAGCTCATAAAACTTGTAATGGAAGAGTATATGAAGTCGAGTGATATTCATGATTTTGCAGGAAGAATATACAAAAGACTAAAGGAGATATTTGATATAAACAAATTCGTGTTTGAAAGATTTTTAAATAATAGAAAACTGGTGGTTGACATTGTGATAAGTGATTCTAAAAACGTAATAATAAATGAAGGATTTACGCGAAACATAGATAAATCATTTGTTAAAGAGGTCAGAAAGAGAGGCATTTTTGTTGTGAATGATATAGAAGAATATACACAAAAACACTCAAACGTGATTTTATCTCTTCTTAAAGAAGAAGGTATAAATAGTACACTCATAATTCCATTTTTGGTTCCATTGAACCATGATAAGAAAGAAAAGGAAGAAGGCATAATTGCTCTTGGTTCATTTAAAAAGAACGTTTTTAACAATTCCACGGTTCAGAGCATAAAGTATGTAGCCAATACTTTGAATTACCTTTACGGTAAAATTCTTACAATTCAAAACCTTATCTTGAGCATAATGAGAGCATTCACAGAAATGGTTGAAAAAAAAGACGAGGAAACAGGGGGACACCTTGAAAGAATGGCTCTTTATTCTCTAGAAATAGCCAAAGAGATGGCAAAAAATCCGAAGTATTCAAAGGTGTTGACGCCGTTGTTTATAAAACAAATTTACGAGCAAGCCCCGTTACATGATATAGGGAAAATCGCCGTTCCTGACAACATACTCAAAAAGCCTGGTAAATTAGAAGATTGGGAATTTGAAGTTATGAAGACACATACAGTTGCAGGTTATGAAATTCTCGATCACATTGAAGGACAAACTCGTATGAAAACATTTGATATAGGTAAAAAAATAATTCGTCATCATCATGAAAGATGGGATGGAAAAGGGTATCCAGATGGGTTAAAAGGAGAAGACATACCCCTTTGTGCTCGTATAGTAGCTGTATCAGATGTATTTGACGCT
>WGFY01000016.1 GCA_015491995.1 Mesoaciditoga sp. | reverse complement strand
TCGAATACCTGTCGTTCGACTTGCATGTGTTAGGCACGCCGCCAGCGTTCATCCTGAGCCAGGATCGAACTCTCCATCCAAATCTTTTTACACCTTTTTGGAAGTCTCTCGACTTCCCCTTACCATTGCTGCCTGCTTTTCAATGACCTGTAACTTCCAAATTCTTTACGCCCTCTGTTAGCGACCGATAAATATCGTACCACACATAGCATGTCAACACAATAAATTGAATGTGAAATATGCGTTAATCGGTTTTTTTATAGGTAGGTGATTTCTTAACTTCTTTCAACACATAAAATTCCACTTCATCCTCAGGGAAAAAGTCTTCAAATCCTTCTAAATTCAAACCGCCTTCCTGAGGAGCTTCAAGATAATTCACATCGTTTTTGAAGTGTTTCAACGTTTGTATGATTCCATCGAATATCTTTTTTTTGGCTCTAAAAACACGGGCTCTTAGATTTTTTTCAACATGTCCATCGTACAATTGAAATCCGGCTATTTTTCCCGTCTTAGAAATGTCAAAAACTTGTAAAACCCTTGCGTGTCCCACAACTTCTTCAACAATTTCAGGCTCCATCATACCACTCAACGCAGCTTTTATATCGTCTAAAAGCTCAAATATGACGTTATAAATTTTTATCTGCACTCCAAGTTGTTCGGATTTATCCTTCGTTCTTGGCTCATTTCCAACCCTAAATCCTAATATGATCCCCTGTGTAGCAGAGGCTAACAACACATCGTTAACATTAACATTTCCAATTCCAGCGTGTATTATTTCAATACTTATCTCTTCTGGCTCTATCTTTTGTATAGAACTTTTCAGAGCACCTAACGCCCCAAAAGTATCAGCTTTTAAAATGAGATTCAGCACTTTATGGCCTTCGGATTGAGCAAGTTCCAGAATGTTATCAAGTCTAACGTGTTTGGTCTTGACCTTAGATGACTGTGCATATTTCTCAGCATACGCCCTTGCAGCTTTTTGATCTGAAACGGTGTACAGCAGCGAATTCGTATCCGGTACATCATCAAATCCCAAAATCACCACCGGATCAGATGGATTCGCTGACTTAACTTGTTCACCACTTTCATTGAGCAGTGACTTAACTTTACCGTACGTCTTACCAGCAACAAAATGATCACCCATTTTCAAGATTCCATCTTTGATGATCACAGTGGCCACAGGTCCTCTGAATTTATCCAATTTCGATTCTATTATAACTCCTCTGGACTTCCCCTTAGGAAAGCATTTTATTTCTTTTAATTCCGCAACTAAAAGAATCATCTCAAGCAGTTCATCTATCCCTATGCCAGCTTTGGCAGATATTTGGACAACAGGAGTGTCTCCTCCCCAATCATCAGGAATAACATTTAATTTGTTCACAAGTTCTTGTTTCGTAAGCTCAACATTTGCATTCGGCTTGTCTATTTTGTTTATTGCGACAACAACGGGAACTCCGGCTGTTTTTGCATGATCATAAGCTTCGACTGTTTGTGGCATCACCCCATCATCAGCCGCAACAACCAAAATAACCACATCTGTGGCTTGAGCGCCACGAGCTCTCATCTCAGTAAACGCTTCATGACCAGGGGTATCTATAAAGGTGATGCTTTTACCATTTATTTTAACTTTGTAAGCGCCTATAGATTGAGTTATCCCACCGATTTCTTTTTCTGCAACGCTGGTCTGCCTGATCTTATCCAAAAGAGTCGTTTTACCATGATCAACGTGTCCCATGATCGTGACAACTGGTGAGCGAGAAGATAATTTATCACTCTTTTCAGCATAAAGTTGATCAAATTCCTCTTTCAACGGATCAGAAATTTTCTCTTCTTTTGGAAGAACGAATTTCACGTGTATGGAGTACTTTTGAGATATTTCTTCTATGTTTCTCTGATCAAGAACGGTGTTTATGGTAAAAACTCTTCCTTCCATGAAAAGATCTCTTATAACTTTAGAAGTGGATATGTCAATCTTCTCACATAACTCCCTGAGCGTGATGTTTTCGCTTACTTCTATCTCTTTCTCTTTTACAATTTTTTCTACCACTTCTATTTCTTTTTCAATTTTGATTTCTTTCTCTTCATCTATTTTTGGTTTTAGCTTTGAAACTTTTTTGATTTTGACGTTTTCTTCCTCTTTCTCTACAGAAGAATATATATCCACCAGTATGTCAACCGTATGGCTATCTAAAGTTGACATGTGATTTTTGGCCTTTACTCCCAAGTCTTCCAATTCTGCAAGGAGCTCTTTGCTGGTCATTTTAAGTTGTTTCGCCAACTCATAAACTCTGATCTTTTTCTCCATTTACTTCCCTCCATACACGTTACTGTTAAAAATTATCTTAACAATACCATCCACAAACGTCTTATCGGTAATACCAACGGCCGATGCTTCTTTTTTACCGATGCATATTCCAAGTTCTTTTTTACCAACACTCAATTCAACATGCAAAATCCCACTTGTTTCACACTTTTTTAATATCTGATCAACACTTTCTCCAAAATCAGATGAAAACACGACGACTTTTTTCTTAGACGAATCTGATATGTAATGTTTTAAAATTTTCTGCCCAACTACTATCTTACCAGATCTTGCAGCTAAACCTAACAACCCTATTATCTTACTTTCTTCTTCTTTTTTCAACCGTTAGACTCCTCCATAAACTGGCGTATGTCTATTTTCCAACCGGTCAGTTTTGCCGCAAGACGTGCATTTTGTCCATCTTTTCCAATTGAAAGTGAAATTTGAGCTGGAGAAACTGTGACATGCGAACGATGCTCTTCTTCATTTACCATCACATTCATAACTTTTGCTGGTGCTAAGGCGTTTGATATGAATTGCACCGGATCTGATGAAAAAGGTATTAAATCTATTTTTTCACCATTCAACTCTTTTATCACTTGTATTATCCTACTTCCACCCTCTCCAATGCAAGCTCCCACAGGATCAACATTTGGATCCGTTGAAATTACAGCAACTTTCGATCTACCACCAGCTTCACGGGCTATGGCAACTGTGCGGACGATTCCACTTTCTATTTCAGGGACATGTTTTTCGAGTAATTTTTGAACAAATTCAGGCACAATCCTACTTAAAACGACAAGTGGCCCTTTTGTTCTCTTTTGAACCTCTAAAACATATCCTCTTAGAATTTGTCCGGATGAGAATTTTTCTCCCGGCATTCTTTCTCTTGCAGGTATAACCGCATCAACTTTATTTATCCTTAAATCAACATCTCCACCACCAGAATGTACAACTTCGGCAGAGACTATCGTATGGACTAATTCAGAGTATTCCTGATACAGCGTTTCTTTTTCCACTTCACGGAGTTTCTGAATGAGAACTTGTTTTGCAGTCTGAGCTGCTATTCTTCCGAATTTCTTCATATTCAAAACGTTTCTAATTGTTCGGGTCTTTACATCTCCGTTTTCGCTGTTTTCCTCGATCATCCTATAAACGGCTATTTCGCCGGTAACCGTGTCGATCTTAACTTGAACCTCGTCTTCATGGATCTCAAAGTTTTTTTTATAAGCGGTCGTTAAAGCTTTTTCAAGTATTTGCAAAATTTCTTCTCGATTGATGTTTTTTTCTTCTTCCAATTGTTCCAAGGCTTCTAATAAATTGAGATTCAGCATAGATATACCTCCTTAAAACTCGACTTCCAAATTCGCAGATGTAACCTCTGAAAATTTATAAATTTGAATCTTTCCGTTTACATCTAAAGCAAAAGTCTCATTTTCATCATCACACTCATTTATCTTTCCAATAAGTACATAATTCTTCCCATCTTCCCCTTTAATTCTAACCTTTGCAAGCCTGCCGGTAAACCTTTTGAAGTCTTTCAAGTTTCTTAACAATCTGTCAAGTCCTGGAGACGAAACTTCAAGAATGTAATTTCCAAGGCTTACTTCGGCATCTAACAAAGGGCTTAGTTCTTTAGAAAAAGATTCACAGTCTTTTATGCTAACGTAATCTTTCATGTTATCTATGGTAATCGTGATGATCATTTTCCTGCCACGCTTATGTGATTTGATATCAAAAATCTCGTATTCCATCCTTTTCGCAACAACATCAGCGAGATTTCTTACATTTTCCAAATTTTCCATCACAGCGAACACCTCTTCAACTTTTAAAAGAAATTCGAGGGCTCTTGCCCTCGAATCAAAAATATTCTATCACATTTTTTTACAAATGTCAATGTTCTGAGCACAATTCTTTGACGATCTCTTCGCTGTCTTCTTTGGCAACTTTTTCTGCAATTTTTCTAAAATGATAGCCATAAATGGCAAACGCCACAACCGTTGAGAAATACTTGCGTTTTTTGAAAAAGCTCCAAAATATCATTTTCCAATATTCTCCTCTTTCTTTTCCGAATATGCCTATAACGAAGATCGTCCTCAAAAAAGCTCTTACATCGTTGAAATCTATTCGTGGCCTTGACATTTTCGGCAATTTGTAAGTAGACAAGAACTTTTTCAACCTAATATAGTAATTCTTTGGAGAGTAAAGCCTGTTAACAAGATTTTTGTACCCTGAGATAAGAATTTCAGGATCCATTTTAGGTATGAAATTGGTGGAAATGTTCACGTTATCACCTGTTATTTCTCCTACAAGTCTTCTTTCTTTTCTCATTCTTTCGTAAAGAGAGCTCCCACGCGGTGCATTCAATATTCCCATCATAGCCGTTACTATGCCGGTCTCTTGAATGAATTCAAATTGCTTGTCGAATATCGTTGGCCTGTCATTATCAAAACCAACGATGAAACCACCTTGAACGTCAAAACCAAAAGTTTGCATCTTATGGATCGATTTTCTCAATTCATGTTTGATATTTTGGTATTTATTGGCTTCTTTTAAACTGCCTGCATCTGGTGTCTCTATACCAACAAATACCCTGTTAAACCCAGCTTCAATCATCAACGTCATGAGCTTTTCATCATCAGCCAAATCAATGGATACCTCTGTGTAGAAGGTAAATGGGTTTCCATGTATCTTTTGCCAGTCTATCACCTTCGGTAAAACTTCTTGTTCCAACTGAATTTTCTTTCCTATAAAATTATCATCCACGAAGAAAACGGACTTCCTCCATCCAGCATCGTAAAGTGATTGAAGCTCTTTAACTATTTGCTCCGAACTCTTGCTCCGTGGAACACGCCCATTAAGTGCTCCTATGTCGCAGAATTCACAGTTGTAAGGGCACCCTCTCGAAAATTGTATGCTCATGGATGCGTACCAGTTCAAATTCAACAGGTTCCAACGTGGGACAGGTGTTTTCTCCACATCTGGAAATTCGGAAGTGGCGTAATACCTTCTCACTTTCCTGGAGTCCATGTCTTTTATCAATTCTTTCATGATCTCCTCAGCTTCTCCCAACACGAAGTGATCAACTTCTTGAAAATGATCTGGTTCCATGGTAAAAAGAGGTCCTCCTGCGATAACAGGCACATTTAACTTGTTACACATTCTTATGACTTCTTTTGCAGATTCACGCTGAATGGTCATTGCACTTATAAATACATAATCGAAGTTCTTAATATCAATCTCTTTTAGACTTTCGGCGTTCATGTCCACAAGTTTAACGGGCCAATCTTTTGGCAGATAAGAAGCAATGGTTACCAGTCCCAACGGTGGTAACGCCGTTTTCTTTGAAATGAATTTCAAAGCATGTTTAAATCCCCAAAACGTATCAGGATATCTGGGATAAACCATCAATATCTTTTTCAATCACATCGCCTTCTTTTTTACGATTTCAATCAATTATATACCTTCATCGTCGTTCTTGAGACAAAACAATCGTAAAAATCGATCCAAGCGTGTAGCGTGAATACACTTCCATCTTCGCTTCAATCACTTCACATAAATGCTTCACAAGCGCAAGACCAAGTCCCATTCCCTTTGCGCCGGTTTCGGAACTGTTTGAAGCTCTGTAGAACCTTTCAAATATTCGTGGAATTTCCTCTTCTTTTATGCCTATTCCGTTATCCTCAATCGATATCTTCACTTTTCCTTTTTCATTCATAACTTTGATCGTAACTTCTCCGTTTTTGTGAGAGTACTTTATGGAATTTGAAAGCAAATTCGCCAGTATTCTGTACAACGCACTTCCTTCGGTGTATATGAAAAAATCCTTTGAAGAATCGATCCTGACCTTCACACTCTTCGCTTTCCATCTGTAAGCCATTTCATCCTTAACTTCAAAGAGCATCTGTAGAATGTTTACCGTGGAAAAATTTGGAACGTACTTTTTCATTTCAAGCTCGCTTAACGATAACAACTGATCCACCAACTTTTCCAGCCTCTTGAGTTGGACGATCGATCGATCGATGTAATCGTCTCTCAATTTTTTGGCTATGTCAGGATCTCTGATGATCGAAAGAAAACCATCCACAACACTAAGAGGTGTCATGAATTCATGTGATACGGCTGAAACGAAATCACTTTTTGCATCTTCAAGAATCTTAAAATTGGTAATATCTTCGAATATCCAATTCGTCACATTACCTTCTTTGAAAACCGTTACTTTACATTCGACACGTTTCCCTCTGAAATAAACTGGCGATTCTTCAGAAAAAACACCTCCGCTTTCTGCAAATTCAAAAGCGGTGTTCATTTTCGGAAAGGATACCACTTCTATTATTTTTTCTTTTTTGCTCTTAGTCTTAGAAAATGCCACGGAGAAGAATTTCTCAAAAGCGGGGTTAAAAGAGATAATCACAAAATCCTCATTTGTTGTCACGATTCCTTCTTCGATAAAGCTAAGAATTTTATCCGTCATTACTTTTTTCACCAAGTTTGTAACCTACACCTCTAACAGTTTTTATCACTTCATCACTCAGCTTTTTTCTAATCTTACTGATGTGTACATCAACGGTCCTAAACTCACCGAAAAAATCTTCACCCCAAATTTTGTCCAATATTTCTTCTCTCGTGAAAACCTTATTCGGATGCTTTATGAACAATTTCAACAAATTAAATTCTTTGCCAGTGAAATCTATTCTGTTTCCAAACTCGTCAGTGGCCGTATAAGACTCCATGTTTATCACCTTGTTATCGAATTTGAACACGTTTTTACCTGCATTTTCATCTGAGACATTCATTCTCCTGAGAACGGCTTTAATTCTTGCAATAAGCTCATAATTGTTGAACGGTTTTGTGATGTAATCATCAGCTCCAAGTTCAAGACCAAGTATTTTATCCATGTCAGTCCTTCTCGCCGTTACCATTATAACGGCTGAATTCACACCTTTCTCTTTTAACACTTTGAGTGCGTCCACTCCCGATCCATCCGGCAACCCAACGTCAAGGAGTATGACATCAAAAAAATCTTTTGAAAGAATATTCCACATTTGAGATAAATCTCGAGCTGCTTTAACACCGAAAGCGTTGTTCTTCAAAACGTATGAAACTATTTCGATCATATCTTCTTCATCTTCAACCACAAGAACAGTTTTCACACATTCACCTCGTTAAAGAATTTTATAAATTTCCTTTCCAAGTATCATGTTAACCGTCTCTTCACAGATGTTGGTCGCGTGATCCGCAACTCTTTCTATCGCTCGTGACACCAAGATCAGCCTTTCAGCCTGTGATATAACTTCCTCTGTATCCCTTTTTAAAATAACCGTTTTAACATCTTCCACAACCCTTTTATCCAAATCATCAACCTCATCATCTGTTAGCCAAACTTTTTTTGCAAGCTCTACATCTTCTTCAAAATACGCTTTCATGGAATTTCTCGCCATTTCTTCGGCTATTTGAGCCATTTTGGGAATATCAACAAGGGGTTTTATAAGTTTTCTTCCATTCATAAATTCGCTAACTTG
>WGFY01000015.1 GCA_015491995.1 Mesoaciditoga sp. | reverse complement strand
TGAAAGAATATTTTAAAAGTGTTGATAAAGAGATAGAGATGAGTTCCAGATATCTTGAAGGGAAGCAAGCTGTCACGCTCTATTTTGGTGGTGGTACTCCAAGCCACGTATCGGTTAAATACATAGAAAATATCGTGGAAAGTCTTGCGAGTCGTGTTTTTTTTGATGTAAAGGAGGCCACTCTCGAATTCAATCCGGAGGATGTTAGCAGGGAGCTTTGTCGTGAACTTTTCGAGATCGGAATAAATCGTGTGAGCGTAGGGTTGCAAACTTCGTCTGATGAGCTGTTAAAAGTTCTGGGACGCCCCTATACATTTGAAGAATTCAAAAGAGCTTACGCCATTTTAAGAGAAAATTTTGACAACGTAAACGTTGATTTTATGTATTCTCTTCCTTTCGAAAGGCTTTCAGACGTCGAAAAAGATCTTAAAACCATAGAAGTGTTGGAACCCGATCATGTATCGTTCTATGAATTGGAAGTCCATGAAGATGTTCCACTTTTTTCAATGGTAAAGGCAGGTCAAGTTCAACTTCCATCTGAGGACATATCTGAAAAGATGTACGATTCCATATCAAAAAGTTTAGAGGAAATGGGATATTCAAGATACGAGTTGAGTTCATGGACGAAAGGAAAACCGTGTATTCACAACGTTCGTTATTGGGAAAATGATAATTATATCGGTTTTGGCCTTTCGGCTGGAAGTCATCTTTCAAACAAAAGATGGGTTAACACAGGAGAAATTCACGAATACATATCGAAAATTCGTGTTGGTGGACATCCACATGTTTATGAGTCACAAAATGACAAATTCAACGAGGTGTCTGAAACACTTTTTATGGGATTAAGACTTGCGAAAGGCGTTGATGTTAAAGAAATGCGGGATGAATTCGGAGAAAACTTTGATAAGGCTTTTTCGAAGATAAAAAAATTCTGTGGTGAGCTTTTAGAATGTTCTGATCGCTTGAAATTAACCAAAACAGGTATGAAATTTTCTGCAATGGTTTTAAGAGAGCTCACGTGAGATGGCTTAGACATCCTTGTACATACTGTAATTTGAAAAGTGCGGTTTGAATTTGAAAATGGCAGCGGATTTTGGCCCTAATTCAACTTCTAATGCGGAAATCTTTGCCTTTGCCACCCCTTCACCTAAAACAGGTTCAATGGGCACGTGATTCATGAAATACGAATAAGCTATTGGAATATCTCCTTTTACTCGTTCGTCGGAAAAATTTGCAAAGAAGAACAAAGCATCCTTTGGATCTTTTACATATCTTATGAAGCCAATTAATGGGGAAGCCGGATCGATTGTAATTCTGAGGTATTCGCCTCCATTCAAGGCGGGTTCTTTTTTTCTCAACGCTATTGTGTTGATCACGAACTTTCTGAATGCCCAATCCCAACGCTTTTCGTCCCATACCATGGGTCTTCTGTTATCCGGATCTCCGCCTCCATTCATGCCATTTTCTTCACCGTAGTAAATCAAAGGATTTCCAGGATATGCAATTTGAAAAACAAGTGCCATACGCTTAAGAGATACATCGCTTTTCAGGAGAGAGTTTAAACGAGGAGTATCATGGGACGTGAGCATGTTCCATGACTTTGAGAGGGCTTCTACGCCAATTTCTTCAACCATTCTGTCGAGCTCATTTTTTACAGCGTACGGGCTGTAAGATCCTTTCAATCCACTCAAAACCAAATTGGCAAAATAATAATTCATCACCCCATCCAATTTTGTCCTTTTAAACCATTTCAAAGGATAAGAGCTTATTTCAGCGATCACGTAAGAATCAGGTTTCACATTTCGCGAACTTTCAGCTATCAAATTGTTCACTTCATGACCCAAATCATGAGCACAATCCAGTCTCCACCCATCCGCGCCCATTTTCAGATAACGCTTAACGACGGAATTACTTCCGGTGAACAAAATTTTACGAAGATCCTCGTTTTTAAGATTCAATTCCGGTAAAAGTTTGGAATCATACCAATATCGGTACTCATCTGGCCATTTTTTTAAATAAAAGAAATCTTTCAACTGTGAGTTGTAATCGTTAAAGGCGCCACCGTTACCATATTTTTGGGATTTGTTGAACCATTTTCCATCCGCTCCAACGTGGTTGAAAACACCATCAAGCACTATTTTCATTCCTCTTCTGTGGGCTTCGGATAGCAAATGCTTTAAAGATTTTTCGTTTCCAAATTGAGGATCCGGTACGAATTCATGGGTGTCATATTTGTGATTTGTAGATGCGAGGAATATGGGTGTCATGTATACCACATTTACACCAAGTGCTTGAATGTAATCCAACTTCTCCACAATTCCGTCTATATCACCACCAAAAAACTCCATTCCGTGTGATTTGTGTGTCGGTATGTCTGACCAATTTTTCACCTGCCCACCATCACGCGAATAAAGACCCTCTTCGACTTTTTTGACGAAGCTTGGACCCTTGTTAAACCTATCAACGAATATCTGGTAAACGATCTGGGACTTTTTCCAACTCATGGCGTTACTTTTTGCTTATCCTGACTTTGGAAGTAAGCCTGTTGGACCATCTTCCACATCTATCACCCCAATATGCTATCGTTTCACCATTTTCTATAACCTCATAAACTTCGCAGTTATTTGCACATCCATCACAGTAAAAAACACGCGTATCATGCTTTAGCTCCGTAATTTTGAACCCTTTGAAGTTGGTTTGCCTGCCAGTTATCTCGATTTCTCTTTTGGCAAGCATGGCAACTCCCCACGCCCCCATGATCTTGTTGTTCTTTGGAACGATAACTTCATGGCCGACAGCCTGTTCGAAGGCTTTTATTATGCCTATATTCTCCGACACTCCACCTTGAAAGACGAACTTGGGAAGCAACTCTTTGCCACGTGCCAAATTGTTCAAGTAGTTTCTAACCAGGCTCTCAGACAATCCAGCTATTATATCTTCTGAAGTTGCGCCCATTTGCTGTTTGTGAATCATATCGGACTCCGCAAAAACCGTACAGCGCCCGGCTATTCTCACAGGGCTTTCGGATTTGAGAGCATATTCCCCAAATTTTTCTATAGGAACTCCGATCCTTTCAGCTTGGTGATCAAGAAAGGAACCCGTGCCAGCTGCACAAACGGTGTTCATGGCGAAATCCACGACAGCGCCGTTTCTTATGAAGATTATTTTAGAATCTTGTCCGCCCATTTCGAAGATCGTTGAAGCATCCGGAACTTCACGAATGGCCGCGTAAGCGTGCGCTGATATCTCGTTTTTCACCATATCAGCACCTACGATAACACCTGCTAACTGCCTGCCACTTCCGGTTGTGCCAACGGCCATAACTTCCACATCACCGTATTTTTTTGTTATGTAAGCGTAAGCTTGCGTCATCCCTTTTTTTATGGTTATTATAGGACTTCCCGTTGTCCTCAAGTAAAGACCTTCTATAACCTCGTCGTTTTCATCAATAAAAACCACCTTCGTAGTTACAGAACCCACATCTATTCCCAACGCCAATTCTTTCATTTTAATTCCCTCCATCAACGAGTCGTTACGGATTCCGCTTTCTTAGCTTTCGACTCTTTTGATTTGATTTCCCTTCGGCTTTTCAGCATATCTACGAAAGCCTCAAGCCGTGTTACAAATCCTGCATCACCGGTTTGCTCATCAAATGATAGGCTGAGAACCGGGACATCGTAATCTTCGCTTACATTAGAAAGTATTTGCTTTGCAGCCGTCTCTGGAAGACAGCCAAATGGAAGGACTTGAATAACACCGTCAAATCCTTTCTTTTTATACAATATCGTGTTCATTATGCTCTCTTGGCCGTCGCCACCTATAAAGAAATCGAGGTATCCTTTATTTACTTCTTTCATGTGCTTCAAATGTTGTTTCGTTTTCAACAGCCTATCAAGCGTCCAGTTTGTGACCCATAAAGATCTGTCAATATCCACTCCCATATAAGCGAGTTTTTTCTCAATTTCAAGATTGTTAGAGTAATCCATAAGCATATAGGCTTCACCGACAAGCCCCACTTTTGGAAGTTCAACATCATCGATGTGATCGATCTGATCCATCTTTTTCAATTCTTCGTTCAAAATCTTTTTTATAGATTTCACTTTATTTGGAGCATGGTGTATTCTCTCAAACGCACGATTGAAAGCCTTTTCGCTGCTTCCTGAAACTTTTTCGCGCGGTATCAAATGGTAAAACTTTCTTTCCAATCGCTCTACCGCGTATACTTTCCATCCAGCTATTACAAAAGCCCTGACACCCGCCCAAGGTGCGTGCCATCCAACGAGTTTTACCAACTTTTTTATAAATCTTGGAACTCCTTTGTACCAAGGCGGGTATATACCTTCAACGTTGACAACTTCAAAATTCGTAACTCCCATATCTTCAAGTATCTTGTTGTAAAGTGGACTGTAGTATCCGAACCGGCAAGGTCCATAACTTTCCAAAGAAACTATTTTGAAATACTTATCGGGATTCTCTTTCAAGAGCTTCGCGAACTGTCCCAGCAATATTTTGAATGGAAAACACATTCCTTGTGGAGAGTTAGAAACACCTTCTTTTAAGGTTTTTGAATTACTTGGATCTGGAACCATCACGTCGTATCCAAGTATTTTGAAAAAACTCTCAAAAGCGGCATAAGAATATCCCATTCTTGGAAAGGTGTAAGTGATCTTACGATGCAACAAGGCCATCTCCTCTCTTCACGCGTATCAAATCCAAAAACGCTTCTATTCTTGTCACAAGACCAGCATCTCCCGTTTGCTCATCAACGACTATATGCATCAAAGGTTTTCCAGTCTCTTTTGAGTACAAGTCTAAAAGTTTCTCATATACAGCACTTATTCCACAGTTAAACGATGAAATGGTGATCACGCCATCGATATCTTTGGAATCCATATAATACATTCCACCTTTCGCGGCAACATTCGCTTGATGCCAAAAAAGATCTTTTATCATGTATTTGGTGTAATGTTTGTACAATTTTGGTTCCAACATATCCGTTACAACCACCCGCATGTTAGTATCTTGAAGGCGCTTGATCACGTCACCGTTCATGTATCCGTCGTACACGTCATAAGGAAAGCCGGCAAGTGCAACCGTGTAACGCTCTTTTTTGACCGGTTTTTCTAACAGGCTGTCTAAATTTTGTATGCTGCTCACGACTTCCAAAAAATTGTGTTCTTTTCTCAGGCACATAGTTGCTTTGTCTTGAAGCTCAATTCCGGCTTTTAGCGCCTTTTTTATCTTACGATCATCATTTTCACCGATCTTCTTTCCCACTTCACTAAAGGCTTCATGAAGTGCTTTTTTCCCTTGATTCATGTACATAACGACACTTAAAAGCTTTTTTTCATTTTTCCTAAAGGCACTCTTTATGAGATCTGGCATGGCGGCAAGTTTGGGACAAGTGTATTTGTACTTGTCTTCACTTACAATGCGAGGAACAAAAACGTGATCAACGTCCTTTTTGCCCAACAAGTGTTTCACGTGTCCATGATAAACTTTCACGGATATGCATATATCATCCACAGCACTTGATACGCCGGTGTTCAATATCTCTTTATTCGTTGGCATAGATAAAATTACATCATGGCCAAGTGAAGTGAAAAAACCATACCATAATGGGTAATACACGTAAAAATACAATCCCCTTGGTATTCCTATCTTCAATTTCTCAACCTCCAACTAAACCTGTTTTGTTCTATTTTACCACAAGGTAAGATTTAATGTTTAGCCTACGGCAAAAACGAAAAGAAAATGGCACCCAAAGGTGCCATTTGAAAAGAAAGTTTAACTTTTTATACCAATTGTACCAAGATCAATGTCCAGCCTTTACCGCCTTATTCCATAGATACATGAACTCGGCAACATCGTTTCCATCTATCCTGCCATCTTTTGGTATACCTATGTCGTATTTTGCGATCGTGGCAGAAGACGGATTCGTTTCACTCAAAGCGCTCATCAACGAATAGTAATCTGTCATGTTAACAACTCCATCTTTGTTGAAGTCTGCAGCTTTCCAGCTAACACTTGACGGTGGTGTGAATATGGGAGAGTAGAACCATTCCCAAGGAGACGCGAACTTCCACGCTGGGACTTTGCCGGATTTGTACTCTGCGGGAGTTACCGCTGGCTGCTCCCAATAACCGTTCATTCCCCATGTCGTGTTCCAAGAGTTTCTCACTATCCAAACTGTTGGATACGTGACGCCATTCGAAGCTGTAACGTCACTTTTCCATCCAACGATTTGAACTGCGTGTCCACCAACGTATGTGGGTGTCGCTGGGGCTACAAAAATACCACTTTTATAGCTCATAAACGATGCTGGAACCTGATAGGCCACGCTAACGGATCCGTACTTCATTATGATGGTTTTTATCGCGTTGATGTACTGATCGTATGTTACCCCAAAGTAATCTTTCTCAGCTTTGGCACCGAGTAACAAGAGGGCACCGTATGGATGCACAAGCTGGGATTGCCAATTTGGTGTCTGTGGGTTCCATCTGATCCGCAAGGTGTTTTCATAGGCCAAATAAGGGAATTCCGTGGCAGGTGGCAATCCATATCTTTCGGCGTTGTAGAATGAGAAGTATTGGCTTCCACCAGCGTCGTAATTGGAATCCTGGATATCCCAAGCCCAACCGCTGGCACCAAGAAGATTCCAATCCACATCGTGGTATGAGATGAACTGAGTTGAAAGTATCGGGGTAGTTCCAAGGAACGAGTAATCTCCCACAACTCCTTGCTTCATCATGGCACTTTCCATCGTTTCTGCCGTTGAAAAAGCCCAACATGTCCCATGCCATCCTTGATCTTTTACGGGCGTGACGTACGAAACGCCGTTGACGTTCCTAAGATCGTAATTTCCCGGTATACTGTTTTCGTTCATGGCAAAGGGATTGAAAAGGGTGTAATATCCCATTATCATGTTATCCGTCGTGGTCAGGTGTTTTGTTTTTATCGCTTGAACGATTTGCTGTCTCATCTTTGGCGGCAACATTCTATGACCGTTTAGAACGGAAAGGTACTGAATCGTTTTCCCGTTGAATTTGGGATTGAGTCCAGCTGTCCAAGGCAAATTGTGTGTCTTGTTGTAGGTGTTTATTTCATTTATCAACTGCTGATTGACAACTGTTGTCGGTGTGGTTGTAAAAGCTATTGCGAAAACGGAAACGATGAATATGGATAAAATGGTTAGAATTGTCATTTTTTTCATGATCGATCACCTCACATGGATTGACCGTTTGTCACGGTCAAACCGTAAATTGATGGATACGTGATGATCCCGTCGATGATCTTGTTGGAATTATCTCTGAACACCGGGTTAAGATTCGCGTAACCTTCATCTGTGAAACTCCCCTCGTAAATCAGGCCAACGTAAGCAAGATTTTTTATAGAGTACGTCGCTGGAACGGTGCATGTAACAGAAACTGCAATATCCGTTGCCGAAGTGGCAGCCGTAGCCGTTCCAACAGGATCGACGAACCCCCTGTAAACTGTCAATATCCCATTCGTGGCGTCGTAAGTGTAAGAATGAAGATTTGCCTTTCCGGCTTCCATGTTCGGGAAGGTGACGCTATCCACTGTGAGGCCGGGGGCTATCGCGAGCGAGAACTGTGTGTACATCAAACCGTTGTTCGATGTGATGTCGGTGTGATCGATTGGATCGTTTATTATCTCATGAGAGCCGGAAGCGTAAGCAGTTACGTTTGGCACCATGACATTTGCGGTGAAATTACTGCCCGTCGCGACTGAGTACTTGTTGTACTGTACGTACATCTTTGGAGCATTGGTATTCCCATACCTCTCACTCAGCCTGAACAAGGCCCACGCGTTGTTTCCCATATTTCCAAGGGAATTAACCGGGAACCAAATGATGGCAAAGGTGCTCCCAAGTGGGAATGCCGGTATGTTGAGTTTGTTTCCGCTCATATCGTATACGGTAACCCAATTGCTTGGATTATCTCCCACTCCTCCAACATACGCGGGTCCCGACGCTGACACGATCATCTCACTGTACTTCGTGGCATCTATCATGTAGAATGGTTGCTGACTGAATGTCGCCGTTGCGGGAAGCATTTCCCATGTATTGGTTGTGGGATTGATGGCCAATCTTCTCCTCACAAGGAGCCCTGTCGTTGG
>WGFY01000014.1 GCA_015491995.1 Mesoaciditoga sp. | reverse complement strand
TTTCTCAAGAGTTAGATGATGCACGCTCGATCATTGCCGATGTTGACAGTTACATAAAAAGGTACCAAGAGGAAATTCGTTCGAGGCTGAACACAAAAGCAAAAGTTGGATACAGCAACGTTTTTGGATATTACATCGAAATATCCAAATCTTACAAAGGTGAAATTCCGTATGAATACACTAGAAAACAAACACTTGTGAACTCAGAGAGATACATAACACCAGAACTTTTCGAAATAGAAGAAAGAGTTTTACATGCGGTTGAGAAAGTTAAATCATTTGAAGTTGAAATATTCAACAAGATATGTGGCGAGATTTTAAAAGAAAAAGAAAAGCTTCTTAACAACTCTTATGAAGTTGCTTTTATGGATATGATATCATCTTTTGCCCGTTTGGCTTTGGATGAAAATTACACACGACCCCATTTCGATGATCATGTAGAACTGATTGATAACAGACATCCGACGGTTGAAAAACGTGTTCAAGAATTCGTTTCCAACAACTTCAAGATGAACGAAGGAAAAGATTTCGTGATTCTTACGGGTCCAAACATGTCCGGAAAATCCACTTTTATCAGACAAATAGCACTTACCGCTATAATGGCGCAAATTGGGTCTTTAGTTCCTGCGAAAAAAGCCGTGCTTAAAATTTTCGATCGAATTTTCACGCGTATAGGTGCGCGTGATGACATAATGTCCAACAGGAGCACGTTCTTGGTGGAAATGTCAGAGGTTGCGACAATTTTACATGCTGCAACGAAAGACTCGCTGATCATATTGGATGAGGTGGGAAGAGGTACAAGCACTTTTGATGGATTGAGCATAGCCTGGGCAGTTTCTGAATACATTTCGCAAAAATTAAAAGCGTTCACGGTATTCGCGACTCATTACAACGAATTGTCAGAGCTGGAAAAAATCTATTCTGGTGTGTTCAACCTTACGATAAAAGTTGTGGAAAGTGGAGGCGAGGTACTTTTTCTTCACAAAGTGATTTCTGGAAGCGCTGACAGAAGTTATGGAATAGAAGTTGCTAAGATAGCGGGTGTACCTGAGGAAGTGGTGCAAAGATCGTATCAAGTGGCAGATGCTCTTGCTTCAACAAGTCAAATAAAAAAGAGCGTTCGTTTTCTTACCTTAGGGGAAGTGGAAGCCATCAAGAAGAAGTTGAAGAAAGTTGGAAAAGATCAGATGACGTTCTTTAAGGAGGAAAAAGTATGAAAAGAATAGCAATTTTAACGAGCGGTGGAGACTCTCCTGGAATGAATGCCGCAATAAGGTCTGTGGTTAGATATGGTGTATCGAAGGGTATGGAAATGTATGGAATAATGCGTGGATACACCGGTTTACTTGAAGACGATATGATGCAACTGAATTTCTCAGACGTTGGTGGTATTATGGAAAAAGGTGGCACAATACTAAAAACGGCACGCTGCGAGGAATTCAAAGTGGATCGAGGTAGGATAGAAGCCTATGAAATACTGAAAAATCGTAAGATCGATGGTCTTGTGGTAATAGGAGGAGATGGAAGCCTAAACGGTGCCACACTTGTTGCGAACGAAAGCAATGTTAAAGTCGTTGGAATCCCAGCAAGCATAGACAACGATATATATGGTACGGATATGTGCATAGGGGTGGACACTTGCTTGAACACGGTTGTGGAAAATATTCAAAAACTCAAGGATACAGCCTCTTCACATGAACGTGCTTTCATAGTGGAGACCATGGGAAGGAACTGTGGCTACATTGCACTTGTCGCGGGGTTGACAACAGGATCTGAAGCGATAGTGATCCCGGAAGTGAAAGTCGATTATCAAGCTTTGTCAGACAAGTTGCTTTCCGGCAAGAAACGTGGAAAAGTAAACAGCATAGTGGTGGTTGCCGAAGGAGCTGCAAGTGCCTACACCGTTGCAAGGCACCTTGAGAACCGCACCGGGTACGAAACACGTGTGACTATACTTGGCCATGTTCAACGTGGGGGTTCCCCAAGCGTTTTTGATAGGCTTTTAGCCTCCAGATTAGGCGCTAATGCCGTTCAATCGTTGATTGATGGCAAAAGCAACATCATGGTAGATCTTAAAGGGAGTAAGCTCTCTTCTTTAGGCTTAGATGAAGTTTTACAAACGAAAAAAGAACTCGATATAGGTTTGTATGACTTGGCCAACACGTTGTCATAAGATCGTGAGGTGAATTGATGAAAGATAGAAAAACAAAGATAGTTTGTACAATAGGTCCGGTCACGATGACCAGACAGATGCTTGAATCTTTGGTAAGATCTGGAATGAACGTGGCTCGCTTGAACATGTCCCATGGGACTCACGAAGAAAAAGCAGCCGTGATAAAAGATCTTCGAGAGATAAGAAAAAGGTTAAACGTTCCACTTGCCATAATGATAGATGTGGAAGGTCCAAAAATAAGAACGGGTGAATTGAGAGTAGAACAGATAAAACTCGAAAAAGGTAGCAAATTGATTTTAACGACGAATGATATCATTGGAGATGAAAAACGAATATCGATCGATTACAGAGATCTTCCGAAAGATGTTAAGCAAGGAGACGAAATACTCATGAACGATGGGCTTATAGCTTTGAAAGTTATATCGACGACTGATGAGGAAATAACGACAAAAGTTTTGAATACCGGGGTGATAACCCATCATCGTGGAATAAATGTCCCTGGGGTTGAACTCGAAATCCCAACTTTCACCGAAAAAGATGTAAAAGATTTGAAGTTCGCAGCACAGATAAAACCAGACTACATCGCACAGTCATTTGTCAGGAAAGCAGAAAATGTACTTGAAGCTCGGAAGATACTGAAAGAAAATGGAATGCCGGATGCGAGAATAATATCTAAAATCGAAACCAAACAGGCGCTGGAGAACTTAGAAGAAATATTAAACGTGTCTGATGGAGCCATGGTTGCACGAGGAGATCTTGGTGTGGAGATCGATCCAGAGGAACTGCCCGTTGTTCAAAAGAGGATAATAAGGGAGTGTAATGCGAGAGCAATTCCCGTTATAACGGCCACACAAATGCTGGAATCCATGGTTAACAATCCACGACCAACACGTGCTGAAATCACAGATGTTGCAAATGCTGTTTTCGATGGGACAGATGCGGTTATGCTGTCAGAAGAGACTGCTATGGGGAAATACCCAATAGAAGCTGTCGAATTCATGAACAAGATAACGAGAAAAGCCGAAGAGTACCTCGAAACATCTGAAAAAACAAGGATATTAAGGCCTGTAAAATGTGATGAAATCAGTGATGCGATATCGTTTTCAGCATGGAAGTTAAGTGTTGATCTGAAAACAGATGTGATAGTGGCTTCAACAAGCTTGGGGTTAACGGCAAGGCATGTCTCACATTTCAGGCCATCGGCAACGATTCTATCGCCCACTCCAACAGAATCAACTTACAATGCCTTGGCTCTCGTGTGGGGAGTTCTGTCCGTCCTGATCGACAAGGTTCAATCAACCGACGAAATGGTAGAACAATCGACACAAAAGCTTGTTGCGTTAGGGCTGGCAAAACCTGGAGACAGATTCGTTCTTACAGCTGGAATTCCGTGGGGAATTTCAGGTGCCACCAACATGATAAAGGTACAGGAGATTGCCAAAAGCTAACTCATGCCTATCATCTGATAGAGTGCAGCGATCTTTTCGACGATGCTGGTAAAGGCTTTTATGATGTTCGGATCGAATTGACTTCCAGAATTTTTCACAAGCTCTCCCACCGCTTCTATCACATGACGAGCGTCTTTGTAAGAACGCTTACTGACTATGGCATCAAACGAATCTGATACGCTAACTATTCGGGACTCTATGGGAATTTTTTCGCCTTTAAGACCATTAGGATAACCTTTGCCATCATATCTTTCGTGGTGGTAAAGGGCTATTTTTTGGGCACATTTCAAAATTGGAAACTCGCTTCCAAGTATATGACCGCCTGCTTTTGTGTGAGTTTTCATGATCTTCCACTCTTCATCATTCAAAGGTCCTTCTTTGAACAAAATAGAATCCGGTATTGCAATTTTACCTATGTCATGAAGCGGGGCTGTGATACGTATTTCTATTATTTTTTGGGGAGACATTCCCATTTCTTCGGCCAACAGTTCAGAAATTTTTCCTACCCTTTGAGTGTGATTTGCCGTTTCGTTGTCGCGTATAAGTGCGATGTTGTTAAGCTTTTCCAAGAATGTAAATACAAGAGAATCGTTTTCTTTCATGAGATTGAACATTTTTCTCGTAAATTTGTGGAGATCGGAGCTCCTTTCATGTGTGTAAGGCTTACTCAATTTGATAGCGGCAGAAAATACCGAAATGATCGTTTCAACTTCGGAATGTTCTACAGGTATTTTGATCACCTCATCCGCCCCTGCCAGCAGCACCTTTTCTTTTATAAAATCTTTTTTATATGGAATTATTGCAAATAAAATGATTCTTTCGTTATGTTTTCGTAAAGCACTCAATTTTTCTATGTCTTTTTCATTTTCAACATCAATCAAAAAAATCCCGTTGCCGTCGAAATCGTCTGGAATGGGAAGGAATTCTATGTTTTTTTCTTTCAAATTGGAGAATAAGATGTTTTTCAAAAATTCGTTTTTAGAAGACAGAAAAATCTGCATTTTTACCTCTTTTTCTTAAAGACTTTTTATCTTTCGTATGTACTCTAAATACTTGCCTTTGACTTTTATTATCGCCGTGAAAGTGTAAATTCCACTCGACGGAAAGGTTATCGATTTCCATTTTTTAGAGTTTACAAGAAGCCTTGTACCACCTGATGGTATTATAACGTTGTGCGAAGAAATATCCGAAAATCTGTAAAGTTCCGTATCTCCTTTCTTGATCGTTACGGTAATTGAATCAAGGACTATGAATTTTTTTCTTAGCGCGGTATTCACCAACCAAAGGGAAAAATCCACGGGTTCTTCTTGATTCACGATCATGGGAATATCCGAATTCAATTTTAACTCGCTCATCTCTCCTATTTCAGAAGAGTTGATCACAAAAAATGTTGAAGTCGCACTGAGATTCTTGTTAGCAACGATATCGGTGGATAAATGGTATTCTCCTGGTTTTTTGATGGCACTCATGTTGTAAGTGTACAGCAACTTGCTTTCGGACGGGACAAGGTAGATTTGATTGGGAATGTTAAAAATATTCGTGTACACTTTTTTGAATTTCTCATTGTAGAGAGAAAAACTTATACTGTCACTTTTTATGTTCAACGGTTGAGAAGTGTTGTTCTTCACGTACAACTTGAACTTTCCGGTTTCGTTCACCTTAAAAAAATCCTGTCCCGATTCCAAAATAGCTTGAACATTTGAAAGATATACGAATTTTTTGGAAAGATGAACTGCTTTGCCGTTGAAATTCATAAGAATGTTGACAAGGTAATTCCCAGAGGGAAGAGAAGCCAATTTTATTTCACGTTTGAGATCGTATATCAAGACGCTGCTTTTCGCTTTGATGCTTGAATTGATTGTTTTGTCAAAGTGAAAGTTGTATATGTCGTTGCTTGAATCGGAGCTTATTCTAACGTTGAAAGAATATGTGGAAATTTTTTCATCTTTGTTGGATAAGTTCGTAGCGTAAACTTTGAATTCAAGGGGTTCCCCACAAAGAAATTCACTTTGGCTTGAAGAGATGTAAAGTTGAAAATTTCCAATGGTTTTCAACGATTCACTTAACATATTTCTCTGTTTTTGGGTAACGAAGTAGATGAACACTATTGCGACGACCAACAGAATGTTGAAAAAAATTATCAATTTACCTCTGTTCATGTGAGAATTCTTGGGTTTTCTTTCATCGTCCATTCCTTCCCATTCTTCTGGGGAATGAGAATGGTATTCATATTTTTCTTTACTCACTCGTTCCTTACCACTCGATTGATTTCTTCGTAAGAGGTAACCCCTCTCAATATCTTTTCCACTCCATCTTCAAACATCGTTCTCATCCCAGCTCTCCTCGCTTCAGCTCTTATTTCAGAATCTGATGCGCTTTCGTTCATAAGTGTTCTTATCTTGGGTGTTACGATCATGACCTCGTTTATCGCCGTTCTTCCTTTGTACCCATCTTGGCAAGTTGGGCATCTTTTGGGACTGTACATTTTGGGTTCGAGTTCCGGGTAAAGTTTTTGGGAAGTTTCTAAAATTTCTTTTTTGGGTGGAATCTCGCTTTTACAATCACTGCAAAGTTTTCGGACTAATCTCTGACCTATCACACCTATCAATGAAACACCTATCATATGTGGATCAAGACCCAAATTCACAAGTCTTGAAATGGCAGAAGTGGCATCATTTGTGTGCAAAGTGCTGAAAACAAGGTGACCTGTCATAGAAGCTTCCATGGACAACTGTGCCGTCTCTCTATCTCGGATTTCTCCTATCATAACGATGTTTGGATCTTGTCTTAAAATGGATCTTAAGAATCTTGCATAAGTCAACCCTATTTCAGGGTTGATCTGACATTGATTTACTCCATCTATGTTGTACTCAACAGGATCTTCAATCGTTACTATGTTCTTCGTCACATTCTTTATCTCGTTTATCGCAGCAACCAATGTGGTGGATTTCCCACTTCCGGTTGGACCTGTAAGAAGTATGATCCCATAGGGATAATTTATGAGTTCTTTGAATCTTTTCGTGTTGTATTCGCTAAATCCCAAGCTTGAGATTTTTTGCTCTGAGGCAGAAACTTTCAAGATTCTCATGACGATTTTTTCTCCGTACACGGTGGGCATGGTAGACACTCTGAAGTCATACTGTTCGCCTTGATATTTCATGAAGAACTTGCCATCTTGAGGGAGCCGTTTTTCTGATATATCCAATCCTGACATGATCTTTATCCTTGACGTGATCGAAGAGTGCGTTCTCAGATAGTAGGTAGTCACTTTTTTCAAAATACCATCCACTCTGTACCTAACGTTGACCATGGTTCTTGTAGGTTCCACATGTATATCACTTGCCCCTTGTACTATCCCGCCTTCAACTATTGCTTTTACAAGTCTGACTGCCGGAGCCTCTTCTTCTTTTTCCTCATCTACTTCTTTTTCTATCTTCGTTTCTTCCTGTGGAAGATCTTCAAATGTGTCGTTGATGCCGGTATCGATCTGAGAGCCGTATATCGATTGGTAAACGGTGTCGAAGAGATCCGTGGGAACTATTGAAACCTTGACGTTCATTGAAGTGACAAAATGTATCTCGCGTACTACTTGCGTGTAGTTGATGGCGTTATCGGTGACCACGTACAACGTGTTTGACTCTTTTTTATACGGGATCAACCTGTAAGTACTTGCCAAATTCTTTGGAATGGAGTTTATCACTTCAAAGGGGATGTTTGCAGGAATTTCTTCAAGTTTAGGGAGGTTATATTGAGTTGACAAAGCATCGGCTATATCTTCCCAACTTACAAAGTGGTTTTCTACAAGGATCTTTCCTAAAGGCTTGCTGCTGGCTTTTGAAACTTCAAGGGCCCTTTCCAATATTTCAGGAGTTATGTAGCCTTTTGATAACAGTATTTCACCTATTCTTTTAAAAGCTGCCACTTGTTGGCCTCCATCAGAAATGACATTTTTAAACACAAAAAACACAGGAACGACACAGAAACAATCCGGTCAATCTTATGAGACCTCACGCGAAACAACAGTACCACTTGTTTTTTACTTCAAAAATTCATCAAGTCCAGAACGATATATTGCCGGAATATCGTTATCGTTGAAAAGAAGTTTCTCCGGTTCTTCAAAACCGGTTGCGATAAGCGTAACCCTCATTTCATCTTCTGGTATGGAATCGTCTATTATAAGTCCGAATTTCACGTCTGCTTCTTCACTACTTCCTTGGCGTATCACAGAGGCAGCAACGTGCATTTCTTTCATGGTCACGTTTTTTGGAGCGGAAACATTCAAAATAATGGCAGAGGCGTTGTTAACCGGTTGCTCCAAAAGCCTTGATTCCATTGCCATATTTGCCGCATCTTCTGCCCGATTTTCACCATTTCCAATTCCTATGCCAAGCATGGCAGGACCGGCGTTTCTCATTATAGATTCCACGTCCGCAAAATCAAGATTTATGTATCCACGTTTTGTGATTAGCTCTGATATTCCCTTAACGCCTTGATGTAGAGTTTCGTCAGCCTTCAAAAATGCATCTGGGATCGTGATATCCACAGGAAGTTCCTCTAAGAGTTTATTGTTTGATATTCGTATCAAAGTATCGATGTTGCTCCCTAAATTTTTGAGCCCTTCCATGGCAATACGCCACCTGCTGTTTCCTTCAAAATAAAACGGTGTTGTGACGATTGCAACCGTTAATATGCCAAGTTCACGCGCAATACGAGCGATGACAGGGGTAGCTCCTGTACCTGTTCCGCCCCCTAATCCTGCGGTAAGGAAGAGCAAATCCGTATCATCAAGCACCTTTTCTATCTCATCTATACTCTCTTCTGCCGCTCGTTCTCCTATTTCCGGATAGCCACCTGCGCCCAATCCTCTGGTAGTCTCAGCGCCTAATTGAATTGTGACATCTGCTTGACTGGCTTCGAGAACTTGAAGATCTGTGTTTGCCGAAACGAAAATGACATCGCCTATCCCGGATTCTATCATTCTGCCGATTGCGTTGTTTCCAGATCCACCTATTCCCATTACTTTTATGGTTGGGATGCGTTTAACCTTTCTTTCGTGTCTACCTTCTTCTTCGATCTCAAAAGGCATTTGTTTACCTCCCTTTTGAAGAGCTCATACCAATTTCTTTAAAAATTCCCACACTTTTTTGAGAAAGCTCATTTTGTTGGAATTTTCTTTATCTTCATCATCACCAACGGGAAGTGACGAAGTTTTGAGCGCCATGTTGAAGGTTTTTCTTAATAGGAATCCGTATCTAAATCTGTGTACAAACGCTCCAAAGAGTAAGCTGTACGATGATGATGATATGATATCCTCAGCGCCACTAACTATTACGTTGTTTGAAGAAGCGTAAGTGCCAGTCCTAGATGTCATATTGTAAACTGATGAGCCAACATTCGATATTCCAGGAATCGACGCTCCTCCCCCCGTTATCACCACACCCACAGGGCTAAAAATTGGATCGTTGAGGATTTGGTTGATACTTCTTCTTGAAATGCTGAATATCTCCCTTGTTCTTGCATATGCCGTTAACGAAACCGATCTTTTTTTGACTTCTTTCTTCGTTTTGTTATCAAAATCCGTGGTTTCCATCACTTCATCTTCTTTTACATCTTCGTAATTCAAATTGGAATGATAGAATAACAAACGTTCAGCTTCTATATAAGAAACTTTGAAAACTTTTGCCATATCTTTGATTATGTTATAAACCCCAAGTGGGACAAAACGAAATCCAACTGGAACACCGTTGGCATATGCTGTTATCTTTGTGGTGCTGTAGCCCATTTCCAAACACAATATTCCACGATCTTTTTCACTCTCATTCAACACACCTTCAGCTGCGAGCACACCAGGATGTGATAAAGATACCGAAGTGAATCCATATCCATCAAACAAGCCAAGTATCTCATCTCGAGCTTTGTTATCAATCTTAACGAGAACCACATAGCTTAATATTCTGGTGGTCAACATCGAAACTGGGTTTATCACACTACGACCATCATCCAATTTATAGCTAACCGGAATCACATCTACGATATCATCTTGTTTCATCAAAGCCGAATGTATGTCCCTAATATGGGATTCTTTAACAACTTCTAATTTTTCCTTAGACAAAACACTCTCGATTCGCTTTTCTTCCATCTGAAAGATGTCAGAAGAAGAGGTGATCAAAAGTTCTCCGAACGGAACCTTTTTGTTCATCTGTGATTGAAGCTCTCCTAAGGCTTCTCCAATACTTGCGCGAAGCCCAATCGCATCGATAATACCATCCGCCGAAAAACCGTTGGATTTCACGGTAGAATAACCTAAAATTTTAAAGCCATCACTTACCCTTTCTCCTAAAGCAGCTTTGATATTGTAAGTGCCTATATCTACAACTGTCATCATTCCCCCTATTTTTGCCATGGAAACAGCCAGCCTCTGCCAGCTTAACACCTCCTCGTTTTGGGGATTAGATCAACCAACGATGACACCGTCTTGTAGGGACTTCCACTATCTTTCATCATGTAGTAAGGGCAGACCCGAAAGACAATCGTCAGAACCATCAACACGCATCTGAAAAGATACGCTCAACCACTTTTGCATTCCATTTCCCAGACACACTTTTTGCGCTTAAAGGGCAAAAATGGCTAATATAAGATCCACGTTCATTTACAAGTTGAGATATTATACAACATAACGCTAAAAAAATCGAAATCAAAGAGCAAAGTGCTTTTCAACGTTGTCGATCACGGATTTGAATATCTGTTTGGGTTCCAACCTTCCATCTAGTACGACAAACCTTTTGGAATTTTTGAGAGAGTTGTATCCTTTCATCACTTTTTGCATGAATTCCCATCCCTCTGATTCCAATCTATCTTTTCCGTCTTTTTTTGTGTACAGCCTCTTTTCAAAAGTTTTTTTGTCTATTTCCAAGTAGAATGTCAAATCTGGATAAAGTATGTCAGTTGCAAACTCGTTTATCAAAATTATCATTCTTTTTCCAAGTCCTCTTCCAAACCCTTGATAGGCAACCGAAGAATCCACATATCTGTCAAGCACAACGTACTCTCCCGAATTCAATCGTGGCTTGATCTCTTTTTCGGTCAATTGCGCACGAGATGATGCATACAACATGAATTCGGCTTTTGCACTCATATCTTCGTTTTCTTTATCAAGAAGAACAGATCTTATTTTTTCGCCAATGAAAGTTCCACCAGGCTCTCTGAATACGGAAAAGTTTACCCGTTTTTCTCTAAAATACTCTTCAAGTAAATTTATCTGCGTTGATTTTCCACACCCATCTATTCCTTCAAATGTTATAAGGGGCATTTTGTACCTCCATCACTCATGAGTTTGATCTTTTTCGTAAAAGCTTGCGAACCTGGGAAAGAAGCTCACAACAGCATTTCCTATGGGTCCGTTTCTTTGTTTACCGATTATTATCTCTGCATCCCTTGGACTGTTGAAATCAATCGGAGTTTCATCATCCACATCTTTTTGTCGCTTTTTGTAGTAATCTTCACGGTGTATGAAGATCACCATGTCGGCGTCTTGCTCAATCGCACCGGATTCTCTGAGATCACTCAACCTTGGCCTTTTTTCATCACGCTGCTCTACGGCTCTTGAAAGTTGTGAAAGAGCAACCACACACACGTTTAATTCTCTTGCAAGGAGCTTCAATGAGCGGGATATTTCAGAAATTTCTTGCTGTCTGTTTTCATGGCGATTTCTACTGTGCATGAGCTGAAGATAATCTATAAACATCACGTCCATTCCATATTCTTTTTTTATCTTGCGGGCTTTTGTTCTCAATTTCATTATGTCTAAGGATGGATCATCATCTATGACCATTCGCGCATTTCGCAACCTGTTGGCCGCGTCGGTCAAACGTCTCCAGTCGTCTGGGCTTATAGAACCCGAACGGATGTTCTTGAGATCGACATAACCTTCAGCACACAACATTCTCTGTGCCAGTTGCTCGGAAGACATCTCAAGGCTGAAAAGCGTGACGTTGTAATCGTAACGCAATGATATGTTTCGAGCCATGGTAAGTGCCAATGAAGTCTTTCCCAACGATGGGCGCGCAGCGATTATGACAAGATCTGACTTGTGAAATCCAGAGCTCATGCCATCAAGATCCCTAAAACCTGTTGGTATTCCCGACACGTATATGCCACCCTCTGGAGATTCCTTTTCTACTTTCAGCTTTTCTATACGCTCAAAAGAAGAGTCTATAACATTTTTTATGGGCATGTACGATCGAGTCGTCCTATCTTCTGCGATTTTGAAGATCATTCTCTCAGCATCATCAAGTATGCTTTCTACATCACCTTGTTCATAAGAAAGCTTTGCGATCTTGGAAGCTGTGTTTATCAATTGGCGCAGAATGGATTTTTCCTTCACGATTTTTGCGTAGTACTCCACATTTGACACGATCGGAACCGCGTCAGCAAGATGCATTACGCCAATTTCTCCTCCTGAGAGATCCAATTGTTTTTTGGTTTTAAGAGCCTCTGTCACCGAAAGCACATCTATCGGTTCTGAATTCTGAAAGAGCTCTTCCATCGCCTTGAAGACCAACTTTGTCGGTGTGAAGTAAAAATCCGATGAAGTAAGTGCTTCAAATACTATTTCATCCGCATCCGGATCAAGGAAAAGAGCTCCTATAACCGCTTCTTCAGCGTCTTTGCTTTGAGGTAACACGTTAATATTTTCCATTTCTGCTCCTTAAAATAACGAAAATCCAAAATTCCCCGTTACAGGATCGACAGAAACATACTTTTCAGGGAATGCCGTTATGTAGAGTGTAAGTGAGAATTTTGATATCTTGAATCCACCTATCGTGGAAAGATCCACAGTGCCTCTCAATCCTAAACAGTCCAAATTCTTTGAAAAATTTAAGTTCATTGATTGCAACTGGCCATTTGAGATGTTACCTTTGGACGATATTCCAATTCCGAAGTCTTTCAAATTGGCCGAAGCTTCGAAGTTGAGATTTTCAATGGAAAGATTTTGTGGTTTCAAAGTGAATTGGGTTGAAAGTTTAAAGCCATATAAAAAAAGTAGTCGTTTAATGGATGCAATGAATTTGTTTGATATATCCGAAAAAGATTTGGAGTTGTAATCGTAAAGCGTTTCAGCATGGTAAGAAAGTCCATTCCACTTGGAATCAAGAGTGTATTTGGTGTTTATCAATTTTGGCGATGGACTTATTATCGTGCTGGTGTTCAAAGAATTTGAAATGCCAAAGACCTTGAAGTTAGATGAAGTCGTGAGCGTTGTGTTTGATAAAGGGTTGACTTGGTTGTTGAAATTATATGAAAATTTCGCCAAAGCGTTTAATGGAATAATCGGAAAATTATAGTTTGCAGAAAATGCCACGTTATTTTGATAGTTATGAGTATCAAAATTCGAAACGCTTTTTCCTCCAACTTGTACAAAAGTATGCAATGCTGAAAGCTTGATTCCCATCAAATTGTAAGAGAGTTTGGTCTTGACTATTGCCGCAATTCTATTCGATATAGAGACGCTTTTACTTTCGAGTTTGAATCCCGTTTTAGCACCATAAGATAAATTCAAATCCATTCCAAGCAATTTGTAAACGATCGGATCAAACCCATAACTCGCATCTGCAAAAGTTGAATATCCTAATGGTTGATTGGAAGCCAACGATAGTCCTCCGGAGTACGTACCTGTGATGGATTTAAGAGTGAAAAAGCGAATCGGCCAGGAAAAATTCCCGAAGATCGAGTCTACACTTGAAAAATTGGCAAATGGTATTGAGAAATGCCCTCTTCCATCCAATTTTCCTGTGACTTTTACATTCCCCAAAAAAGCGTTGAATCCCTTTATAGAATACGGAACATCATATATTTGAGTTCCGTTGGAGACATCTTGAATGACTTTCATGGATAGCGAACCTCCTATTGCCGGTCCGTTGAGTGAAAACTCCGAATTTTGATGGTTGAATTTTACATCATTTTGATAGTTGAAAGAGGTTTTGTACTTCTTGAAAAAAGTTTGAGACAATCCGAATTTAACGATTTCGCTTAAAAGGTTGTCCTTTTCTAAAGAACGGTAGTACGAAAAAGTATATGGAAGCGTGGTAAATAGCTTCCCTGAAAAGTCAAAGCCTTGTGTTGAGGGTCCCTTTTCGTAAGAGGTAAAATAAGCATCCCCATTTAGTGAGTCACTCGGAGAAAAGTTGAATTTAACGGCACTGTACCACCCTTGTGTGGTTGAGTGATTGAAAGAGACCTCCATGGGCTGTTTACCGCCTGTCAGCGAATAATAATATTGAGGCAGATATAAAACCGGCACCCCGAAAATGTACATAACCAAGTTATAAGCGACAAGATGATCGTCTGGTACAAGAAAAATCTTGGAAGCTTCCACCTTGTAGTGAGGTGGATTGAATTTACATGTCGTTATGTATCCTGGTTCTATTACGCTTGTTCCGCTCTTGATGCTGTATGTTGATTTCAAGCCACGAAAGTAAACGTCTTTTTTTACTCCCTTTGCGTTTTTCACTTTGACAATCCCATTTATGTTGTCTATAATGGCCATTTGCTTTTGAAATTCAATGGTTATCTTAGAAGATAAGATCTTTCTTTTTCCTTGGATGTAAACGACGTTCCCAGTGAAAATGCCGAGAGTGGCGTATCTATTTTCGTTAAAAAGCACCTTCAAAGAAGAAGCGCTAACGGTGTAATTGAACGATTTAACGGTTACGCCTCCGCTGTAAACCACTTCGGTTGCGGATAACATGTCCAATTGTCCTGCTGTGATGTTGAACATCTGGCTTCCAAAAACCCTTCCTGACGATATCAAAATAAAAGTGATTATCATGATGGGCATTATCCTGATAACGAATTCTTTTATTTTGAACATCAATCGGCTGTCCAACAACAAGAAAAAAGTCAAGCCCAATCCGGCAAACACCAGATCTGGTGTCCAAGCTGCTATTTCTGGGGAAAGTGTGCCGTTCTTTCCCAAAGCACTCAGCCATGCTCCCGATCCTTGATAGAGCACAACCAGCAAAAATGTCACTATCACTCCCCATGACTTGCTTTTTATTCCAAAGAAAAGCGAAAATGGCACTCCCAAAAAGGCTATTATCAAAGCTCCTAAAGCGTTGGCAAAACGGGAATTCAGCTCGACTATGAAAATTCTTGGATCTAACCCTAACTTTCTGAAAAGTTTAATGCGATTCATGAGTTCACGAGAACTCATGGAGTTTGGAGATTTTTGAGAACGTATGAATCTTATAATATCTTCCGTTATATCCAACTTCATCGTTTGAAATGACATGTCGAATGTCATAATTCCATTTTTCAGAGTGTAAATCCTTCCATCTTTTAAGTACCATTTTCCTTTTTCAAGGTAGGCACTCTTTGCATAGGTGACGGAAATATCATTTCCGGAGATCTTGTACATAAGCACATCATCGAATCTTTCCGTACTCGGATCGAATTTTTTCACGTAGAAATAACTGTTGTCTGCTTTGAAGAAGGTGTTCGTCTTTATTTGTGGGCTTTTTGAATTAAAAACAGTTCTTTGCAGATACTCGGTTGCCTTGTAATTGTAAGACGGTATCACAAAATCTTCTATCATGTAAGTGACAACACTTAGACACAACGCTACAACTAAAAAAGGCAACACGATCTTTTTTAAATTCACACCATGCACTTGAAGTGCCATTAATTCTCTATGAGATGAGAAATTAGATATCATCCAAAAGATGGCCAACAGCACCCCCACTGGTATGCCCATTACTATGAATTGTGGAAGGTTGTAGTACATCAATACGAGTAAACTCCAAAAACCTACGTGATTTTGTACTATAACATCGGAAAGCTGATACAGCATCTCAACACTGACGAATACTATAAATCCCACCAATCCGACAAAAAAAGGTAAAACAAATTCCTTGGACACATATTTGTAAAGTGTTTTCAAAAAATGACACCTCCGGATTTAACGTGTCTTTGGTAAAACTTTCAAACAGAGATCGGCCACATTTTCTATTTGGTGGGAAATGAAGATCAATTTCAAAGCTCTCCCCACATTCTTTGGAGACTTCATCATGTACAGTTTCAATTCGTCTTCTATGGCCACGTTCAATTCATCAACGCTCTCTTCCATTTCGATCAACTCGTTAACCGCGCTCAAGTTCCTTTGATTCATGTACACCTCTAAGCTTTTTCTTATCATGTTTTCAGTCGTAGACGCCATCTTAGGAAGATCTACGAGAGGCTTTAAAGCGGGTTCTTTAAGCAATTCCAAAGTGTTCAAAGCGATCTTAACAGCTTTATCCCCCATCATTTCCAACGTGTTAGACAAAATAAATCCATCTACGCTTTCAACCAATTGTTTGCCTACTGGAGCGTATTCCCCAATTGTGCATAGGATATCCTCGTTTAATTTGTCCCTCATTTCATCTGCAAATTTGTCATCATCTACCACTTTTTTTGCCATATTGGCATTTCTATCCACTAACGCGTAAACCGATCTGTCAAAAAGATCCTCCACAAAGCGACCGAATTTCATTACGGATTCTTTGTAAGCTTTTAGCGCATCACATGGTATCACTTTACCACCTCTAAACGATATTATAACACTCCTAACGTGCATGAAAGCAACGATTTGAACCAGTGTGAAAAGACAATCTTTGAAAAAGATTTTTACCGCTTCACAAGCGGCAAGGGAATTTTTTCGAAGCCTAACCAGAACTGATTCGCTCTTTTAAGCTCATAGGTTATGGCAGGGCTTCGAGAGGGTATAAAAAACGTTCATTGAGCAAGCTGTTTTACTTTCTGATTAAATTCTTAAACTTGACGCACATTAAGAATTATATCATTTTAAAGGAATCGTACTTGAGCTTACATCAAGCCAGCTTTGAAATCCAAATGTCATTTTTAACGTAGGATAAGTTGGCTCGTAGGAAGCCTCCACAGCAAAACGAGAACAGATTCCGAGAGTTCTACTTGCTCGCAGTCTGGAAAGGTGTGAATCCAAAACGTATTTGGTATAGGTTAAAAAAATGACCGGTATACCGGTCATTTTTTGTTCTTCCCTCTTCACCTGGTAAGATGCACAAGCATTGCCTTTATCGAATGAAGTCTATTTTCTGCTTCTTGAAAGATCACACTTTGTGGGCCATGCCCAACCTCTTCGGTGAGCTCGTCTCCGTAATGAGCTGGCAAACAATGCATGAATATCGCTGTTGGTTTTGTCAAAGACATCAAATGTGAATTCACTTGGTAAGGCGCGAATATTTTTTTTCTTTCTTCCGCCTCACTTTCTTGACCCATTGAAGCCCATACATCCGTGTATACGATATCTGCGCCTGCCACCGCGTCTATATCGTTAACGGATTCGATCTTTGCGAAAGTTTCTTTGGATATTTTTTCACATTTTTTCATGACGTTGGAAGATGGCTCGTAACCTTTTGGAGAAACGATGACAACATGCATCCCAAGCTTAGCGCCAGCATACATCAAAGAATGTGCCACGTTGTTTCCATCGCCCACAAAAGTCAATTTCAATCCTTCAAAGCCGCCAAATCTCTCTTTGATGGTAAGCATATCACCCACTATTTGAGTTGGATGCTCAAAATCAGATAGCGCGTTTATGACAGGAACTTTTGAATATTCGGCGAGATCCTTAACGGTTTTGTGGGCAAAAACTCTTGCCGTTATCACGTTAGCCATACTTGAGAGTACTCTCGCAATGTCTTCTGTCGTCTCTCTTTTGCCGAGTTTTATGTCGTTTGGGCCAAGGTAAATTGCATGTCCTCCCAATTGTGTCATTGCACTTTCAAAGGCAACGCGAGTTCTCAAAGAAGGTTTTTCAAATATCATTCCAAGAGTTTTACCATGAAGCACTTCGTGAGATTCTCCGACGTAAAGCTCGTCTTTCAACCTAAGAGCAGTGTTTATGAGCTGAATTAGTTCTTCGCGAGTAAGATCATCAATACTTACGATATTCCTTCCCTTTAAATCCAACATAAGACTTCCTCCTTATAGAAAATATCAGTCTCTATTTCATACTTTCAACTATCTTTTTTGTATCGCGTGCTATGACAAGTTCTTCGTTTGTTGGAACGACTAAGACTTTTACCTTTGAATCTTCAGTCGAAATTATAGATTCTTTTCCACGTACACCGTTTTTCTCGCTATCGATTTTCAAACCAAGAAATTCGAGATGCGAGCAAACATCTTTTCTCGTATGAGGAGAATTTTCTCCAACACCGGCTGTAAAAGCGATGGCATCCACACCATTCATCACGGCCGCGTAAGCACCGATGTACTTTGCAATTCGATAATCGTACATATCAAGGGCAAGTTTTGAAACTTTATCGCCTTTCAAAGCGGTATCTTCGATATCTCTCATATCACTGCTAAACCCGTTTGTCAACCCGTAAACACCGCTTTTTTTATTAAGGATATCGCTGATCTCTTTCGTGGAAAGATTTTCCTTTTCTTGTAAAAATGTCACTATTGCCGGATCCATATCGCCACATCTTGTGCCCATGACAAGACCTTCCAGTGGGGTGAATCCCATTGAAGTGTCAACGCTTTTCCCATTTTTTACTGCGGTGATAGATGCGCCATTTCCTATATGGCAGGTGATTATTCTCAGTTTTTCAACAGGTTTTCCAAGCATTTTGGCAGCTCGTCTTGAAACGTAAAAATGAGATGTTCCGTGGAAACCATAACGCCTAACTTTGTATTTTTCATAGTATTTCATTGGTATGGCATAAAGATAAGCTTTCTCAGGTAATGTTTGATGGAATGCCGTATCAAAAACGCCGATCTGTGGGGCATTTGGGAGAAGTTCTTTTGCAGCAACGATTCCAGTTATATTTGGCGGATTGTGAAGCGGAGCGAGTTCTATGTTGTCTTCAAGAGCTTTCATCACATCTTCTTCTATCAAAACAGAGCCAGAAAAAGTTTCTCCACCGTGAACAACCCTGTGACCAACGGCATTGATTTCTTCCATAGAAGTGATAACACCTTTTTCTGCATCCAATAAAGTATCAAGAACCATCTTCAAAGCCACTTTGTGATCTTTTACTGGAGTTTCATCGACGTATTTCTTAGAATTTACCTTATGAATCAATCTTGAGCCTTTCAAGCTTATTCTTTCAACTATCCCACCACATAACACCGATTCGTCTTCCATGTTAAAAAGTTGGTATTTCAAAGAGGAACTTCCGGAATTTATAACGAGTATTTTCAAAGTACCTACACCTCCATCAAGCTTTCCCAACTGATCCAAGAACTTCCATTCTTTCCATAACAACTTCTTTGATCGCTGCCATAGCCGGTTTGAAAAGTTTTCTCGGGTCTATTTGTGGTTTGTCGTTGTACAAGGTTTTTCTCAATTCCGCTATAAATGCAACTCTCAAATCCGTATCGGTGTTAACTTTGTTTATCCCATATTTAACTGATTCTTTGAGTATATCGTATGGTACTCCCTTTGCCCCCTGAATATCTGCACCGTACTTGTTTGCCTCCTCGACAAACCTTGGAAGCACGCTTGAAGCTCCGTGTAAGACCAACGGCATTTTTGTGAATTCTTTTACTGTTCTGAGCCTATCGAAGTCGAGTTTTGCTTCTCCCTTGAATTTGAAAGCTCCATGACTGGTACCAATGGCTGGTGCCAAAAAATCGACGCCTGTACGATCGACAAAATCCTTTGCTTCACCTGGATCTACCAACGTGGCGTCTCTTTCAGAAACGGACACGTTGTCTTCTATTCCAACAAGCTTCCCAAGTTCTGCCTCAACGGATATGCCGGCGGAGTGGGCGATCTTGACAACTTCAGATGTAAGTGAAAGATTTTTTTCATATGGTTTTGCAGAGGCGTCTATCATGACAGAGCTGTAACCGGCTTGTATTGCCGCCACGACATGATCTATGTCATGACCATGATCCAAGTGAAGTGCAATGGGTACATCAGCTTCATTTGCCAAAGTTTTAACCATATCGGCCAAAATTTTGGCACCTCTTCTAAAATCTCCATCTCCTGCATAAGACATAGCACCTTCGCTTGTTTCGATGATAACCGGTGAAGCTTTTTCAACGGCTGCGCTTACAATTGGTTGTAAGAACTCCAAATCGTTGATGTTGAACGCTCCCACACCGTAATATCCTTTGTTAGCTTTATCGAGTATTTCTTTTGTGTTTTTTACATACATTTTCCCAACCTCCTTTCATTTGAAAGTATATCACACACCTATCATTCTCGATTCAACAGGGAAGTTGGAATGATCAAAAAAATAAATGATCGAAAAAATCGCTTAACAAACGGTATCAAAATATTCAAACAACGGGGTTAAAGATTCAAAAGTTTAAATCGACCTTTGGGTCTTTCTTGATCTCTTCAGAAATTTCAAAAAGTGACATCTCTTCAAAATGAAAGATATTTGCCACAAAATTGGAAGGGAAAACCATGGTTTTCGTGTTGTAACGTGTAACGATATCGTTATAGAATTGACGGGCATAGGCTATTTTATTTTCGGTATCGGTTAACTGTTCCATCAAAGATGAAACGTTTTGATTGGCTTTCAAATCGGGGTATCTTTCAAATACGGCTATAAGCCTGCCAAGAGTTCCGGTGAGCTTGTTTTCGGCATCCATTTTATCTTTAATATTTCCAGCGCCGAGAGCTTTTGAACGCGCGTCTATAACCTTTTGTAAGGTTTCTTGTTCGAATTTCATGTATCCTTTTACCGAATTGACAAGATTTGGGATAAGATCATGACGCCTGTTGAGTTGAACGTCTATCTGTGCCCAACCATTTTGTGCTCTCTTTTTCAACGTTACCAGTGAATTGTAAGCCGCTACGATCCATATCACGATTACAATTACGACGATAGCGATCAATCCTCCTAAGATCAATCCCATTGATTCGCCTCCCTTGCAACAGATTAAGTTCATTATATCATTTTACGAAAATGCACCGCTTTACTCGATTTCTTTTGCTTCTATTAAAACTTCTTTGTCTTTTTCGTCTATCGAAATTCTTTTTATCGCTATGGCTGCCGCAATGCCACCGATTGAAGCTATTATTGAAACCGTAAAAGCGTTGGTTATGGCTATCGATAACCACTTGGACATATCTGCAAACACACCGGCAAGTATCGCGTGGACACTTACGGGACTTTTTTCAAGGATCTTGGATTTGTTCATAAGGAACTGTGGTGATTTCATCATAGATAAAAATTCTTTTGGAAGGATGAAATTTAAAATTTTGGGGAGTCCGCTAACATTTGATGCAAAACTGTTGTTAACGATAGTTCCCAAAACGGCAGTCCCAACGGTTCCACCCACACTTCGGAAAAATTGAACAGAAGAAAGAGCCAATCCGGTGTAACGTTTGCTCACGGCGCTCTGCATCACGACCATAAGCATTCCCATCGGAAGCCCAACTCCAAGCCCCACGACGATCATTGCCAATGAAATGTTCCAACTTGATGAATTCACGTTGAATTTAGACATCAAAAATAGCCCATATGTCATCGTAATGGTTCCCATTATGAAGGCCATTTTGTACTTTCCGGTTTTGGATATGTAAAGCCCACCGCCTATACTGCTCAATACCGCTGCCAACATCATTGGCATGAGAATCAATCCTGAACTTGTGGCAGATTTGCCTTGAACTGCTTGAACAAAGAGAGGAAGATAAACCGCCGAAGCGAAAAGAGAGAAACCAACTATAAAATTCAGGGTGTTGCCAACCGTGAAAATCTCGTTTTTAAAGAGGGACAATTCCAATATTGGTTCTTCTGCACGTTTTTCGGTGAAGAAGAAAAAAACGAAGATCATGGCTGAAATTATGAAGAGCCCCCAAACTTTTGGTTCATTCCAAGTGTTATCTTGTGAAGCAAAAGAAAATCCGAGTAGAAGGCTTAAGAGCATTCCACCTAAAAGTGTTGCGCCTAAGTAATCTATTTTTCTGCTCATGGCATTTTTCCCAAGGTCTTTTGGGATCAAGAAATAAGCCATTATAAATGCGGGTATTCCTATTGGCATGTTAACGTAAAAAACCCAATGCCAGCTCACTTTGTCAGTCAAAAATCCACCGATGAATGGTCCTATAACGCTCGAAATTCCAAAGACAGCTCCCAGCAATCCTTGAAATTTTCCACGCTCTCGAGCGGTGAAAATATCTCCAATTATAGCGGGCCCAATTGCCATTGTCATGGCCGCCCCAACTCCTTGTACGGCACGTGAAGCGATCAACCAATATATACTTTGAGAAAGCCCAGCGCTCCATGAAGCGCCCATGAATATCAGCATACCAGCCATGTAAAAATATTTCCTTCCGAACATGTCCGAAAGCTTGCCGAATATGGGGACGAATATGGTAGAAGAGAGCATATAGGCCGTGAACACCCAAGCATAGAGTGACATTCCCCCAAGATCATCTATAATTCTTGGCATGGCAGTGCCCACCACCGTTTGATCCATTGATGACATAAAAACCGCCATGAGAACAGTCACAAGTGCCCCTATGGCAATTTTTCTTTCAACATTAGGCATTTTTATGTGCTCCTTTCAATTTTTTAGCAACATTTTCTATTGATTCGAAAGCCTCAAATAATTTTTTGCTTTCTTCGCCTGACAATATCTTCAATTTTTTATTTATGTGTGTCACGATGATCTTCGATATCTCATCTATCCTTTCTTTTCCTTTTTCGTTTAGCTTTACCCTTACAACGCGTCGATCTTTTTCTGAGCGTTTCCTTTCAACCAGTCCACTTTTCACGAGGGTATTTATAGATTCGCTTAGAGTGCTCTTCTTAAGACCTGCATGCATCTCAAGTTCAGACATTTTTAGGCTTTCACCCTTTGAGTAATATCTTAAACCCAACAATATGAACAACGTGGCCTTTGGAAAACTAAACTGAGAATAGTTGAAATCTTTGAAAAGTTGTTTCATGAATTTGGGATAAGATGTGAACATTCTTGTCAATTTGTCATCCATTTGTTTCACCCTTTCGAAATAATTCTATTTTGAACAATCTATTTTAGAATATTTCTTTTAAGAACTAATTAATTTGGTATTGCAAATGATG
>WGFY01000013.1 GCA_015491995.1 Mesoaciditoga sp. | reverse complement strand
GTTCAAATCTATAGCAGGGAAAATTCTTTTGTTAGATAACTGCCTTGAAAGCACCAATTCCATGTTGCCTGTCCCTTTGAATTCTTCAAATATCACATCATCCATTTTTGATCCGGTTTCCACCAAAGCGGTTGCTATGATAGTCAAGCTTCCACCTTCTTCGGTGTTACGAGCCGCACCAAAAAAATGTTTTGGCTTGTACAGTGCAGACGCGTCCACCCCACCTGATAGAAGCTTTCCTGATGGTGGAAGATACAAGTTGTAAGCACGCGCCAAGCGGGTGATACTGTCAAGAAGAATGACCACATCGTAATGAAATTCAACAAGCCTCTTTGCCTTTTCCAAAGTTAACTCGGCAATTCTTATTTGCTTGTCAGCGGGCATATCAAAAGGGGCAGCTATGACTTCTGCGTTTACAGATCTCTGCATATCTGTAACTTCTTCAGGTCGCTCATCCACAAGCAACACCATTCTTTTGGTCTCCGGATGATTTTTTGCTATGCCATTTGCCATGTGCTTAAGAATTGTGGTTTTTCCAGCTTTTGGAGGGGAGACTATTAAACCTCTTTGCCCTTTACCTATAGGGGAGAATATGTCTATAAGCCGTGTGTCGATCAAAGAAGGATTGGTTTCAAGTATGTAGCGTTCTTCCGGATACAAAGGAGTGAGATTTTCAAAATAGACTCTTTCGTTTGAAATGTCGATCGATTTGTAATTAATGGCTTCTATTCTCAAAAGTGCGAAGTATTTCTCACCTTCCTTTGGAGGTCTCGTTTGACCGGATACCGTATCACCATTAAGCAGGCCAAAGCGTTTTATCTGTGATGGAGATACGTATATGTCATTAGGCCCAGGAAGATAATTGTCCACCCTTAAAAGCCCATATCCACCATCTTGAAGATCTAAAACGCCCTCGTTGAATTTGTAACCATTTGACTCAGTTTGTGCTCTTAGAATTTCAAAGATGAGATCATCTTTCCTGTATTGACTCAATCTTTGAATTCCAAAACTCTTAGCCATGGTGTAAAGATCCTTGATTTTCATCTCTTGGAGTTTTTTTATATCAAGCTCCATTTGATAAATCTTATCTTGTGTTTGCTTCTCTTTACTGCTTGACGCAGATTGTTCTACCTTTTTCCCACTTTCCACCAAAAAACTTCTCCTTTCTTTTAAGAAAACTTCTTTTTGTATTCTTCCCAATCGCTTAAAAATCTTTTTATGCCTTTGTCTGTCAATGGATGATCAAACATCATCTTGAGAATCTTATAAGGGATGGTTGCTATATGTGTACCAAGAAGCGCAACCTGTCTAACATGCTCTGGATGTCTGATACTTGCCGCTATAACCTCTGTTTTAAGATCATAATTCTTGAAAATCTCAAGAATATCTGCCAATACACTCATGCCATCGTTACCAACGTCATCTATCCTTCCTATGAAAGGGCTGACAAAGGTTGCCCCTGACTTTGCGGCAAGAAGGGCCTGGTTTGCATTGAAAACCAGCGTGACGTTAGTTTTGACATTTTGTTTTGAAAGAGTCGAAACTGCCCTTATTCCATCTTTTGTCATAGGTATTTTAACTGTCACGTTTTTGGCTATTTTTGAGAGTTCTAAAGCCTCTTTCACCATTCCATCGTAATCCATCGAAATGACTTCCGCACTTACAGGGCCACTTACAACATCACAAATTTCCTTGATTCTTGCCTTAAAATCCACCTTTCCTTCTCTTGAAACGAGTGTGGGATTTGTGGTAACACCATCCAGCACACCCCATGATGCGGCGTCTTTAATTTCATCTATGTTAGCGGTATCCAAAAAGAATTTCATACTCTTTACCTCCTACCAAAGAAGTCTAATTTGTAATTTTACAATTGATTGAAGAAAAGCTGTTTACTTGATTTTGGAAATGAGAAGGTCTTGAATTCAATGCACACGAATGGAAATTTCATACAAGATCATGTAAACTCCAACATTTTCAACTAAAGCGATCAAAACCATGCTTAATTTGAAGAACCTACTTTTCAAGATCACCAAAGCAAGAAGGATACCCACTGCCCCTCCAATAAGAGCGTAAAGTATCGTGTTGAATTTACTTATTTTGAAAGGCATGTCTTTAACATTGGACCAGATCATGAAAGCTGAAAGTATGTTAACAACAAAGAAAAAGATCGTAGTTTGCCACATAATTCAAAAAAGGCTAACCCCCTTTTATTTGAGGGCAGCCTTATCCTCACTTTTCTTTTATCAATTGGAATATAGCGAGTTCAGCACCATCACCGCGCCTTTTACGCAGTTTGAGTATTCGTGTGTACCCACCATTTCTACCATCGTATCTTGGTGCTATTTCATCCACAATTTTATTTGTCAGTCTGCGATCGTTTAGAATGGAATTAACATATCTTCTCGCAGAAAGATCTTTTCTCAAAGCATGTGTTATCATCTTTTCCACCATCATGGAGGCAGATTTTGCTTTCTCAGTTGAAGTGACTATCGTTTCGTGGATGAAGAGTTCACGCACAAGGCTTTTCATAAGCGCCTTGCGCTGATCGCTTGGTCTTCCAAATCTCTTGAGTTTCACTCTATGTCTCATAACATAAAACTCCTCTCCATCATTCTGTTTTGAGCTTTAGCCCAAATGCTTTTAATTTTTCGTCAACCTCTTTGAGTGATTTATCACCAAAGTTTCGTATCTTTAGAAGTTCTTTTTCAGTCTTTCTCAACAGATCTTCCACTGTTTCTATTTTATCACGTTTTAAACAGTTAAGAGATCTCACAGACAATTCAAGCTCGTCAATTTTCATCTTATCGTAGATCGAAAATACATCATCTTTTTCTTTATTTTTAGTTGATTCTTCCGCGTTTTTATCGTCTGTCTTAGCTGTTTTTTCTTCTTTTTTGTTTTCAACGACGATATTTTCTTTTTCTACGAATTTCACAGACGACTCCTCCACTGGGAAATTTTCAAGGAAGAAACTAAAATGTTCGATCATTATCTCAAGAGCCTTTCTTAACGCTTCACCTGGTTCTATAGATCGCTTCGTCCATATTTCCAATACAAGACGGTCGTAGTCTGTTTTCTTTCCAACTCTGAAGTTCTCTGTTCTGAAATTGACTTTTACAACTGGACTAAATATTCCATCAATTGGAAGAATTTGAATATCGTTTCCAAGATCCATTTCGGAAATTGGAAGATAGCCTTTGCCAATCTCCGAAAACATCTCAACGTAAAGATCAGCATCTTCATTAAGGGTGGCAATTTTCAACTCCGGGTTTGCGATTTTCACCTCAAGAGGACATTTTATATCCTTTGCTCTGAGTATTCCAGGACCTTTTTTTTGCGCGATGAGGATAATTGGTTCATCTTTTATCGGAGAAATCGCTTTTATTTGAAGTTGTTTCACATTTAAGAGGATCTGGAGTACGTCTTCTTTTACACCCACTAACGTATCGTATTCATGGTAGACATCTTTGATCTTAACTTTTGTCACAGCCACGGATGGTATTGAAGAAAGAAGAATTCTTCTTAAGGAATTCCCAAGCATTATAGAATAACCACGTTCAAGCGGTTGAACTGTATATCGCGCGTAAAGATATCCTCTCTCCTCTTTTTCTTCTTCAACGATGAACCTTTCGGGTTTAACGTAATTAAGCATTTAATCACCTCGCGTGAAGTTGTACATCACTTAGAGTACAACTCAACGATGTCTTGAACATTTATCGTGAGATCCACTTCTTCTCTTTCTGGCACTCTTACAAAGGTCCCTTTGAACAAGTCGTAGTTTACCTCAAGCCATGGGAAAGTATTTCTACCAGATGCTGTTTCTATTGCCGATTTAACATCCTGATTCGATCGTACTTTCTCTTCCAATTCGATCACATTCCCTGGTTTCAATTCGTATGATGCTATGTTAACTCTCTTACCGTTCACGGTTATATGTCCATGATTAACAAGTTGACGGGCATGCGATCTTGAAAGCGCGAAACCTAACCTGTAAACTGTGTTATCTAATCTTGATTCAACGATTTGAACAAGCACAGTTCCTGTAACGCCTTTGGATCTCATCGCCTTGTCAAAATACTTTCGAAATTGCTTTTCAAACATTCCATACGTGCGTTTCATGGCCTGTTTAGATCTTAGCTGTTTTGCGTAATGAGTCATCTTCATCCTATCCCTGCCATGTTGCCCTGGGGCGTAGGGTCTCTTTTCAAAAGAGCACTTCGTCGTGTAACACTTATCACCTTTCAAAAAGAGTTTCATACCTTCTCTTCTGCAAAGTCTGCAAGCCGAACCGGTGTACCTAGCCATTGATTAGAACCTCCTTACATTCTCCGTCTTTTCTTAGGGCGGCAGCCGTTATGTGGAACAGGTGTGATATCTTTTATGTTTTGGACATCAAGTCCAGCAGCTTGAAGTCCGCGCACTGCTGATTCTCGGCCAGGCCCAGGACCTCTAACCAAAACATCAACTTTTTTCATTCCCATATTCATAGCTTCTTTGGCCACTTTGTCTGCCGCGATTTGTGCAGCATATGGAGTGGATTTCTTTGAGCCAGAAAATCCTGTGTCACCTCCACTTGACCACGTTAACACGTTTCCACTTTTGTCGGTGATCGTTATGATCGTGTTGTTAAAAGTGGAAGCTACGTGGGCTACACCGTAATCCACGTGTATCTTCTTTTTGCTGCTTTTTCTGGTTTTTGACTTACTCTTACTGTTTTTAGCCATTCAAACCTCTCCCATCTTATTTCCTCTTGATTCCATGAGAAGGACCTTTGCGCGTCCTTGCGTTTGTTTTTGTGCGCTGTCCTCTGACAGGCAATCCTTGTCTATGCCTAATGCCTCTATAAGAGCCTATCTCTATAAGCCTTTTCACGTTTCTTTGGATTTCCTGTTTAAGTTCACCTTCAACCTTGTAATGGGTGTTTATATATTGGGTTATCTCACGGATCTCGCTATCGCTGAGGTCTTTTATCTTCTTATCAAAAGGGATCTCAGTTTCTTTTAATATTTCTTCCGCTCTGGTTCTCCCAATCCCATAAAGATAGGTTAATCCTACGAAAGCATGTTTTTCGTTAGGTAAATCGACACCAAGAACACGAGCCATATTCTTCCAGATCCCTCCTTTTAACCTTGCCTTTGATTGTGCTTAGGGTTTTTTGAGCAGATAACCCTTACAACACCATTTCTTCTTACAATTTTACACGCATCGCAGCGCTTTTTGACAGAAGCTCTAACTTTCATGTTGAAAACCTCCTTTTAGCTTCTCTTTCTATATACTATACGTCCTTTTTTAAGATCGTAAGGTGAAAGTTCCACTATTACTTTATCTCCAGGAACGATCTTTATGAAATTTTGTCTCATCTTTCCAGATATATGTGCTAAAATCTCTAACCCATTATCCAGTCGCACTTTAAACATCGTGCTTGGAAGAGAGTCCAAAACCCGCCCTTCTATCCTTATAACATCTTTTTCTTCAGACATCCAACCCCTCCGGTATGGTCAAAATTTCGACTTCATTGTTATGAAGGACAACGGTATTTTCATAATGGGCACTCGCGGAGTTGTCAAGGGTTACCACTCCCCATCCATCGTCCAAAACCTTAACTTTCCAGGTTCCCATGCTGACCATTGGTTCTATGGCAATTACCAATCCATTCATCAAAGGAATTCCACTGAATGGTTTGCCAAAGTTTGGAACTTGTGGGTCTTCATGAAGATTTCTTCCTATTCCATGACCAACATAATCCCTTATTATGGAGAATCCATTTGACTCAGCAAAAGATTGGATCGCATGAGAAACATCGCCAAGGCGATTGCCAACTTTGAGATTTTTCAATCCCTCAAAAAATGATCCTTTGGTGCTCTCTACAAGTTCCGCAAGTTTTTCATCGACATTTCCCACAGCATAAGTTCTGGCTCCATCTCCATACCATCCGTTATGTATGGTGCCAACGTCTATGGACACAAGATCTCCATTCTTTACCATGATCTTCTTTGAAGGAATCCCATGCACCACCATTTCATTCAAGCTGATACACGCCGCCGCGGGGAAACCCGCATATCCCTTGAATGCCGGAAGCACATTTCTTCTTTTAAAGTACTCCTCTATCAGTTTGTTGAGATCATAGGTTGTTACGCCATCTACGACATATTCTTTGATGTACGCCAGAACTTCTCCAACTACAGCATTTGGATATCTCATTTCGTCTATTTCACGTTCACTCTTGAGTTTTATCAATTGTCATCACCAAGTATATTTAACAACATATCTTTGACTTTTTCGACTGCTAAAGTGCCATCTATTGTGAAAAGAACATTTCTTTTTCGATAATATTCTATTACTGGAAAGGTCATTTCGTAATAAACATCATAGCGCCTTTTTACGACATCAGGTTTATCATCTTCTCTTGTAACAAGAGGGACATGGCAAACATCACATAGCCCATCTGCTTTTGGTGGATTTGATATGAGATTGTATATGTGTCCACATTTAGGGCATACTCTACGTGATGAAAGTCTTTCTATTATGACGTCTTTTGGTACCTCGACGTAAACGGCATACTTCACGTCTTTTCCCAAGAACCTCAAAAGTTCGTTCAAGGATTCAGCCTGAGAAAGAGTGCGTGGATATCCATCCAATACAAAGCCTTTTTCCACATCTGGGCGAGAGAGGCGAACTTTGACGATTTCTATCATAAGAGAGTCATCAACTAATTTTCCGCTTTTTATAACTTCTTCCACTTTTTTCCCAAGATCACTCTGTGCAGACATCTCTTCACGCAACATGTCACCCGTGGATATATGCGGAATCACAAATCTTTCAGAAATGTACTTTGCCTGTGTTCCTTTGCCTGCTCCTGGAGGCCCCATCATCACGATATTCATCAAGATTTTCCTTTAAGTCTTCCACGTTTTATGAAGCCTTCATAATGACGCATTATAAGATGAGCTTCCATTTGCTGTACGACATCTAATGCGACACCAACGGCGATCATCATTCCCACACCGCCAACGATGTATTGAGCGCTGGTAACTCCAACAACGGTTGAGGTTAAATTAGGAAGCAAGGCTATGCCAACGAGTGCCAAAGCTCCTACAAATGTTACCCTTGTTAGAACTTTTGAAAGATAATTTTCCGTTGACCTTCCAGGTCTTATTCCAGGTACGAAGCCTCCATACTCTTTGATGTTTTCGGAAACCTCATGTACGTCAAATGTGAGAGCGCTGTAAAAATAAGTGAAAAAGAAGACCAACAACGCGTACGTAACTATGTAAAGTATTGAGTTAAATCCAAAAATTCTTTGTAATGTGTAGTTATGAGCAAATTGAGCTATCATGGCTGGAATCATCACTATCGCCACGGCGAAGATTATAGGTATGACTCCACCTTGATTGACCTTTATTGGAATGTAAGTGGACTGCCCGCCATACATTTTTCGTCCAACGACTCTCTTCGCATATTGAACGGTTATTCGGCGTTCTCCCTGCATCACGTATATAAGTCCTACGACAGTTGCAACGAAGATCAGCGCGAAGATAGTCCATGCCACGACGCCTATATTTGAAATTACCATTTGTCCAATGTAGTAAGGATAAGTGGCCACAACACCAGCGAATATTATAACAGATATTCCATTCCCGATGCCCTTATCTGTTATCCTTTCGCCAAGCCACAGCAAAAACATACTGCCTGCTATCATGCTCGTTGTTGAAAGAACTACGAAAGTAATCCTATTCATTCCGATCGTGATAAAGGCTGGATTTCCAATTGCTATAAACATGGACATGACCAATCCTTGAAGAAGGGCCAATACGAGCGTCAATTGTCTGGTATATTTTTCTATTTTTTGACGCCCATGTTCTCCCTCACGTGCCAATTCCTTCAAGCTTGGCATAACGGCCATCAGAAGTTGAAGTATGATCGATGAGTTTATGTAAGGAGTAACGCTCATCGTGAAAATCGACATACGTCTTACCGCTCCACCTGCGAATGCGTTGAAAAGCGTAAAAAGTCCGCCACCAGTTCCTCTGGTGATGTTTTCAAAGAAGCTTGACCATTCGTGAAGGTTTATGCCTGGAATTGGTATGTAGATACCCAATCTGAACACTGCAAGCATGAGAAAGGTAAAGGTGATTCTGCTGCGCAATTCTGGAATTTTAAAAGAGTTTTTAAGTGCACTCCACACTCATATCACCTCTATCTTTCCACCCGCTGCTTCGATCTTCTGTTTGGCCATGGCACTGAACGCATGTGCTTTCACGACAAGTGGTTTTGTCACCATACCATCGCCAAGAATTTTGATCCCACCTTGTATTTTCTTTGCTAATCCCTTTTTGATGAGAATTTCCGGAGAAATCTCTGATTTTTCGTCAAAGATATCGTTTAACTTTCCGACATTAACACCAACGTAGATCTTTTGGTTGAAATTCTTGAATCCTCGTTTTGGAAGACGCCTGTAAATCGGCATCTGTCCACCTTCAAAGCCCGGTCTAACGTTCCCGCTTTTTCTTGAACCTTGACCGTTCATGCCACGTGTAGAAGTTTTTCCATGTCCTGAACTTCTACCTCGTCCAAGGATTTTTTCTTTCTTTCTAGAACCTGCTGTAGGAACTATATCCCTTAGATCCATATTGAATCCTCCTTACTCGCTTTCTTCGACTTTGAGCATGTGAGAGATTTTGCGTATCATTCCACGAATTTGTGGAGTTCCTTCGACAACAACAACGCTGTGCATTTTTCTAAGCCCCAAGGCTTTTGCCGTTTCTCTTTGATCGTGTTTATACCCAATTGGGCTTTTAACGAGTTCTATTTTTAATTTCATTCTTTCCCAGCTCCTTCAAGACTTCCATGAAAGAGCTGCCTGAGGCTTATACCTCTGAGGTTTGCGTAATACTGCGGTGGTTTTATCTCATCAAAAGCTTTGAATATGGCTCTTAACATCGTGAGCGAATTCGAAGAACCTAAAGACTTGCAAAGCACATTTTTGATGCCGGCAAGTTCTAATGCAGGCCTCACGGTGGTACTTGAAATAATTCCAGTACCTGGCGCAGCAGGTTTCAACATCATCTTTGCAGCATCGTATTTGATGTTTATTTCATGAGGAATTGTATCGTTTATGACAGATACCTCAACAAGATTACGCCGGGCCAAATTGGAAGCCTTTCTTATGGCTGGTACTACCTCTCTGGCACTCGCAACACCAAGTCCGACTTTACCTTTTTTATCTCCTACTACCACAATGGCTCGAAAGCTAAGATTCTTTCCACCTTTTACAACTTTTACAACTCTTCTTATCTCGACTACGCTTTCTTCAAACTCATCTTGTACTTGTGATTGATTACGTGATGGTTTTTTAAAAGTTCTCTTTTGGTTTGATTTTTTGACAACATTTCTGTCTTCTGGCATTGACTTACCTCCTTAGAATTTCAGACCGCTCTCACGAGCACCATCGGCTATTTCTTTTATCCTACCATGATAGAGAAAGCCACCACGGTCAAAAGCGACTTCGCTTATTCCCATTTCCAAGGCACGTTTCCCTATTTCTTTACCGATGTGATGAGCTGCTACTTTATTCCATGTTTTTCCACCAAGTGCATCTTTTATAACTTTTTCCGTAGTAGATGCGCTCGCAAGTGTTTTGGAATGTTCATCGTCTATAATCTGAGCATAGGCATGCTTACCACTTGTGAACACCGACAGCCTTGGTGCCATCGCGGTGCCACTTACTTTTCTTCTGATTGCCAGATGTCTTTTTAACCTTCTGGCTTTTCTATCAAAAGGCTTGAGCACGACTCTTACCTCCCTTAAGCTTTCTTAACTTCTTTGGTTATAACGTGTTCGCCAACGTACCTAACACCCTTACCCTTTGCAAAAGGCATTGGTTTACGAGTTTTACGTATGTTCGCTGCAACTTGTCCTACCAATTCTTTATTTGCTCCCTTGACAACGATCAAAGAAGGTTTAGGAACTTCTATCGCAATACCTTCAGGTGGTTCGATTTTTATAGGATGAGAATAGCCAAGGGTGAGTACAAGCGTTTTGGCTTGAAGTTGGGCCCTGTAACCAACACCTTGAATCTCAAGCTCTTTTTTGAATCCTGCAGATACTCCGATAATCATATTACGTAACAACGACCATCTTGTACCCAAAAAGGCCTTTGCTTTCTTCATAAGCCTTGGCGGAAGGTTCAGATCATCATTCTTCTCAACCCATATCTTATCTTCATCAATTCTGAATTTTACAAAAGTATAATTCATGGAGAATTGTCCCAACGGTCCTTTCACACTTATCTTCTTAGGCTCAATTTTCACTTCAATACCATTGGGTATATCTATTGGTTTTTTTATGAGACGAGACATTCAATGCACCTCCACTTACCAGACGTACGCTATTAACTCTCCGCCTATGCCGAGAGAGCGCGCCTCTTTATCCGTAACGACTGGCCTTTCGGGATTGGAAGTAGTCAAAATGGCAATTCCAAGACCGCTGTTAACTGCCGGAATTTTATCTTTTGCAACGTAAACGCGTCTTCCGGCATGTGAAACTCTCACTATGGAATTTATAGTCCTTATTTTAGAACGCTTCTTACCATGGTACTTCATGTAGACTCGTAAAATTCCTTGTTTGCTATCTTCTATGTATTTGTAATCTTTTATGAAGCCTTCTCTTTTAAGGATATCGAGTATGGACTTCTTCAAATTAGAAGCCGGCACATCCATCTTTTCTTTGTAAATCATGTTGGCATTCCTTATTCTTGTCAACATGTCAGCTACGGTATCGCTGTACATCCTACTTCACCACCTCACCAACTGGCTTTTCTCACGCCAGGAAGTTTGCCCTCAAGAGCCATTTCTCTTAAGCAAACTCTGCAAATACCAAATTCACTGTAAACAGAATGTGGTCTTCCACAAATCTTGCAGCGCGTGTATTTCCGAGTTTTATATTTCGGTTCTTTTTTGCTTTTATTTACAAGAGCCTTTCGGGCCATCTCATCACTCTCCTTTAAATATTTCTTCGGAAGGGCATTCCCAATCTTTCAAGTAACGCCCTTGATTCTCTATCGGTTTTAGCGGTTGTCACTATCACAATATCCATTCCTTGCGTTCTGGTAACATTCTCGGGAGACATTTCTGCAAATATCATCTGTTCCGATAGACCCATGGAATAATTTCCACGTCCATCAAAAGCGTTGGGATTTGTACCTCTAAAGTCGCGAACTTTTGGAAGGGATATGTTGAAAAACTTGTACAAAAAATTGTACATATGTTCTCCGCGAAGCGTAACTTTTGCACCTACGGGCATTCCCTTTCTAATTTTAAAGTTTGATATACTCTTTTTAGCTTGAGTTACAACCGCCTTTTGACCCGCGATCAGCGTAAGCTCGTCAGCGTGTTTTTCCACAACGGTTTGGCTTCTCGCTTCGTCTCCAATTCCCATGTTAATGACCACTTTGTGAAGTCTCGGCACGGCTAATTTGTTTTTATAGCCGAACTCTTTCATGAGTGTTGGGACGACTTCGCGTTCGTAGATTTCTTTAAGAGCTACGGACATTCAAAACCTTCCTCCTTTCACGGAGATCACTCTTTGTCTATGATCTCGTCGCACTTCTTGCAATATCTGACCATTTTGCCATACTCAACGACTCTGTGTCCAACTCTTGTAGGTTTTCCACAATTTGGGCAAACAACTTGAACTTTTGAAGCGTATATTGGAGCTTCTCGTTCAACTATTCCACCTTCTCTGACGGTGGCAGTCGGTCTTTGATGTTTCTTCATCATATGAACATTTTGAACGACGACTTTGTCCTCGTTAGGAAGTACTCGAAGTACTTTACCTTTCTTTCCCTTGTCTTTTCCGCTTAAAATCACAACTGTGTCGTCTTTTCTAACGTTTAGGGCATGTTTTCTTTTATTCACATAAACCACCTCACAGCACTTCTGGGGCCAAAGAGATGATCTTCATGTATCCCTTTTCCCTAAGTTCTCTAGCAACTGGCCCAAAAATTCTGGTGCCCCGTGGCTCGTTCTCTTTACTTATAAGGACTGCCGCATTGTCATCAAAGCGTACGTATGAACCGTCTTTTCTTCTGATCTCTTTTTTTGTCCTTACTATAACGGCTCTTACTATTTCACTTTTCTTGACTTCAGCACGGGGAATTGCCTCCTTAACAGTTCCTATGACAACATCGCCAACGCCTCCGAATTTCCTTTTCGAGCCACCCATAACTCTGATGACGAGTATTCTTTTTGCTCCAGAGTTGTCAGCAATATTTAAAACACTTTCCTGCTGGATCATTCTGGAACACCTTCTCCCTCACTGGCTTTCTCTTCTTCGGAAGTTAGGATGTTCTTCTTTATTATAGAAACAAGCTTCCAGCTTTTTTCCTTGCTAAGGGGTCTTGTTTCTTCTATCCTCACGATATCGCCTTCATGACATTCGTTGTTTTCATCGTGAACTTTGTACTTTGAAGTTCTCGAAATAGTTTTGCCGAATCTTCGGTCGTGTGTTGTGTTTTCAACTGCCACAACGATTGTCTTATTCATCTTATCGCTTACGACTTTTCCAACAAGTTGTTTTTTCATTTTCACCTCTCCCTTCAATCAGAGGTGGCTCTAATGCCTTTTTTTCTCATATTCCCAAGGCCGAGCTCTTTCTCTCTTATCAAAGTCTTTACTCTTGCTATATCCCTTTTGACCTCTCTAATTTGAGAGGTGTTATCCAATTGGGATAATTCCAATTGAAATCTTAGCTTATACAGCTTTTCTTTTTGTTCAAGCACAAGAATCTTTAATTCTTCTGCTGTCATCTCACGAAGATCTTTCGCCTTCACATTGATTCACCTCCGAATGACGGTCGCGAGACAATCCGAGTCTTTATTGGAAGTTTCGCTGCAGCCAATCTCAAAGCTTCTTGAGCAAGTTCTTTGTTTATTCCTCCAATTTCAAACATGATCTTGCCAGGCTTGACAACCGCCACCCACTTTTCGGGTGCGCCTTTACCTTTTCCCATTCTACTGTCTGCGGGATGTTTGGTTATAGGCTTGTCTGGGAAAATTCTTATCCAAATCATTCCATTTCTTTTTAATTTCCTTGTTATGGCTACACGACAAGCCTCTATTTGTCTGTTGGTAATCCACGATGGTTCCAACGCTTTGAGACCCCATTCACCGAAATTGATCTCAGTTCCACCCTTCGCAAGGCCTCGCATTCTTCCACGTTGTTGTTTTCTATATTTAACCCTTTTAGGGATAAGCATCTTCAAACCTCCTTATCAACGAGTCAAGCGGACTTCGCCGTTGATTTATCACCTGTGAAGATCCAAACCTTCACACCAAGAACACCGTACTTTGTTTTAGAAACGGCAAAACCGTAATCCACCTTAGCTCTGAGCGTTTGAAGTGGCACCCTGCCTTCTCTGTACCACTCTGTTCGTGCAATTTCAGCCCCGTTTATTCTTCCACTTACCATTATTTTGATGCCTTTTGCTCCTCTTTTTTGAGCCATTTGAATACTACGTTTCATAGTTCTTTTGTAAGAAGCCCGTTTTTCTATCCTTGAAGCTACAAACTCTGCTGTAAGTTGTGCATCTACTTCGGGCGTTTTGACCTCTTCGATGCTGATACTGATATCCCTTTCAGAAGGTACAATGGACTTAATTAGACTTCTGATTTTCTTTATTTCAGACCCTTTTTTACCTATCAATATACCAGGCCTACCAGTAACAACGGTGACATTTGCACGCTTTCCAGATCTGGCGACTCTTATTTCAGAAATTCCAGCATGGTAATAATTTTTTTTCACGATTTTTCGAATTTGTTCGTCTTCGATCAGATAGTCCGAGTAATTTTTTTCGTTGAACCATGTTGCCTGCCAATTGGTTGATATTCCCAGTCTGAATCCTCTTGGATGTACCTTTTGACCCACTTCATTGCACCTCGCTCTCGTCGGAAGTATTGATTTCTTTCAAAGATTCTTCTTTTGATCTGTCTTTAACAACGATCGTTATGTGCGATTGTCTTTTAAGTATCAACGAAGCACGCCCGCGGGCCATAGGATTCATTCTTTTCAATCTTGGGCCATCATCAGCACTGCACTTGGAAATATATAAAGAGTCAACGTTGAGATCAAAATTGTTTTCAGCATTTGCTATAGCCGAATTCAAAATTTTCTCCGTAAGTTTAGCACCCTTTCTGTTGGAAAATTCCAAAATTTGAAGAGCTTCGCTAACGCTCTTACCACGAATTGCATTTAAAACAGGCCTTACTTTATAAGGGCTCACCTGAAGATATCTTCCAACAGCTTTGGCCTCTATGGGAGGCTGCTCGGAGGCTTTCCTCATCCTGTGGAAGATTGAACGCTTAGGTCTTTTTTTGTTTTCTGGCATTCAAATCATCCTCCTCATTTCTTCACTTCTCCCTTAGAGGCGCGCCTATCGGCATGCCCACCAAAACGTCTAGTTGGAGAAAACTCACCTAATCTATGACCAACCATTGCCTCTGTTACATAAACCGGAATATGTTTCCTTCCGTTATGAACGGCTATCGTATGTCCTATCATCTCAGGAACGATCATCGACGCTCTTGACCATGTCTTGATGACCTTCTTTTGACCCGTTTCGTTAAGAGCCTGCACTTTTTTGAGAAGTTTCAAATCAACGTAAGGCCCTTTTTTGGTCGAGCGACTCACACTTCTTTCCTCCTTTCAATCACTTGCCGGATTTCCTACGTCTAACTATCAATTTATCAGATGGTCTTTTTCCTCTTCGAGTTTTGTACCCTTTTGCTGGCACTCCCCACGGACTTTGAGGTATCTTACCGCCTTTTGTTTTTCCTTCTCCTCCACCCATTGGATGGTCTACCGGGTTCATGGTCATACCTCGAACGGTAGGCCTTATGCCAAGCCATCTCTTTCTTCCAGCTTTTCCATAGGATTCGTTAGAGTGTTGTTCGTTTCCAATAACACCGATTGTTGCCATGCACGCCTCTTTCACCCTTCTAAGTTCCCCAGAAGGCATTTTAAGAAGGGCATACCCGCTTTCACGAGCCATAAGCTGCACAGATGAACCAGCACTCCTTGCTATTTTGCCACCAAGCCCTGGCTTGAATTCAACGTTGTGAACAAACGTACCAATGGGTATGCTCGTCAACGGAAGAGCATTGCCGTTTTTTATCTCCGCATCTTGTCCAGATTTCACAACTTCTCCAATTTTTAAACCTTTCGGAGCAAGTATGTATCTTTTCTCTCCATCTGCATAATGAAGCAAGGCGATCCTTGCGCTTCTGTTCGGATCGTACTCTATGGAAAAGACCTTTGCGGGAACACCGAACTTATCTCTTCTAAAATCTATTACTCTGTATTTCTTTTTATTTCCACCGCCCTGATGTCTTACCGTGATTCGACCATATGAATTCCTTCCAGCCTTTGATTTCAACGCTTTGGTAAGAGATTTCTCTGGTTTATCTTTTGTTATCTCACTGAAGTCAGATGAGATCATATGTCTTCTTCCAGAGCTAGTGGGTTTGTACTTCTTAAGACCCATATGGAGATTCTCCTTTCAGCAATTCGTAATTCATCAAATCAATCCCTCGAATTCTTGTATCTTAAACCCATCTTCTAATTTGATGACGGCCTTTTTGTATGAACGAGAATACCCTTCAGACTTCCCATATCTCTTGGGTTTTCCTTTGTAATTCATCACTCTGACATTGGCGACCTCGACATTGTACAACTTCTCAATAGCATCTCTGATTTGATATTTGTTCATTCTTGAGTCAACTTCAAAGGTGTACGTGGCATTTTCTATGTTGGAAGTCGATTTTTCAGTTACTATTGGCCGCAGTATAACATCGTGTGGTGTGATATCACTTGCCATTCTCATACACCTCCGTTATTTTTTTTACGGTGTTTTTCGTAAGAACAAGCCATTCATGCTTCATGATATCGAACACGTTCAGCCCATCAACATTTGTTTTATCTTTTCCCGTGTTGTCTGCAACGATAACTTTCAATTTGGGGATGTTGTTGGCAGATCTCTTCACATTCAACTGTTCTTTAACACTGCTATCAAGAACATACAATGCGTTCATGGTCGGCAGTATTTTTTTAGAAAGATCGATGAGCTGCTTGGTCTTTGGCTCGTTCATTTCGATGCCTTCCACCACAACAAGTTTTCCATCTCTGAATTTAGCCGAAAGGGCAGATTTAATCGCACCAGCTTTCATCTTTTTGTTTAGGCTCTCTGAAAAATCTCTTGGTTTCGGCGCAAAAGTTACTCCGCCATGTCTCCATAGAGGAGATCTGTTCGATCCAGCTCGCGCGCGACCAGTATGCTTTTGTGCCCATGGCTTTCTTCCACCGCCAGAAACCTCTGCTTTTGTCTTAGCACAAGCTGTTCCTTTTCTTCTATCTGCCAATTGTTTATGAATGTATCTAAAAAGTAAATCGGTATTCGGTTCGATGTTAAAAATTTTATCAGACAGAGAAAGTTCCCCAACTTTTTGACCTTCTAAATTAAGCACTCCAACTTCAGCCATAGCAATCACTTTCCTTCTCGTACGGCAGTTCTCAGGTAAACAAGAGATCCCCTGGCACCTGGCAAAGCACCTTTTACAGCTAAAAGAGAGTTGTCTTTATCAACCTTAACAACTTCAAGGTTAAGAATAGTTCTGTTAACGTCTCCCATGTGTCCGGCCATTTTTGTGCCTTTTAAAACTCTTCCAGGATAAGTATGCATTCCAGTAGAACCATGCCTTGGATATTTCGTACCGTGTGTTCTATCATGACCTCTAAAATTCCATCTCTTCACAGCACCCTGAAACCCTTTTCCTTTTGTTTTGGCGGATACGTCTATCAATTCGCCTTCTTCAAAGACTGAAACATCAACAACCTGACCTATTTTGTAATCATCGATGTTATCGAGTCTGACTTCTTTAAGGTAACGCTGAGATTTGATCCCAGCTTTTTTAAAATGTCCTTCCATAGGCTTATTCGTGTGTTTAGATGAAATATCTTCAAAACCTATCTGTATGGCATTATATCCATCTGTCTTGTCGTTCTTTTTTTGCACAACCACGCATGGCCCTGCTTTGACGACGGTAACTGGTACGGCAATACCATCTTTGTATATCATCGTCATCCCTATTTTTTTCCCAATTAACGCTTTCATAATTTAAAGCACCTCCAGCCGTTCTGTCAAAGTTTTAACTCCACTTCCACGCCGGCCGGGAGATCCATTTTCATCAACGATTCCACTGTCTGAGGTTGCGTTTCAAGAATGTCAATCAATCTTTTATGAACAATCTTCTCAAAATGCTCCCTTGAATCTTTGTTGACATGAGGAGACCTCAAGACACAGTAAACGGTTCTCTCCGTTGGAAGGGGTATAGGACCTGATACTTTGGCGTTTGTCTTCTTTACTGTCTCTACGATCTTTTTAGCCGATTGATCAAGCAATTCGTGATCGTATGCCTTTAACTTTATTCGAATCTTAGACTTTGCCATTCAAATAAACCTCCTTCAAGAGCCAAAGGGGGAGCGAACCCCCTTAAGCTTGATCACTCAACTATCTTAGAAACAACACCGGCACCGACTGTTCTTCCACCTTCACGTATTGCAAACCTCATTCCCTCTTCAAGGGCAACAGGCTTAATGAGTTCAACTTTCATGACGGTGTTGTCACCAGGCATAACCATTTCGACACCTTCAGGAAGGCCTGCGATCGTTCCGGTAACATCTGCAGTTCTGATGAAGAACTGTGGTCTGTACCCTTTTACGAATGCAGTATGCCTTCCGCCTTCTTCTTTCTTCAAAACGTAAACGTTGGCTTCAAATTTCGTATGAGGGGTTATAGATCCTGTTTTGGCAAGAACTTGCCCTCTTTCAACTTCCTCTTTTTTTACTCCTCTAAGAAGACATCCGATATTATCTCCTGCCATACCTTCATCAAGAAGTTTTCTGAACATTTCAACACCGGTAACAACCGTTTTTCTTGTTGGTCTTAAGCCGATAATCTCTGCTTCATCGTTGACATGAATCTTTCCACGTTCCACTCTACCGGTGACAACAGTTCCACGACCTGTGATGGTGAAAATATCTTCTATGGGCATGAGGAAAGGTTTATCAACATCTCTAACTGGATTTGGAACGTAACTGTCGACGGCGTCCATAAGTTCGATGATACTCTTTGCCCATTCGTTATCTATGCTGTCAGACTGAAGGGCTTTTAGAGCACTTCCACGAATAACCGGAACATCATCACCAGGATATTCGTATTTGGAAAGAAGTTCCCTGACTTCCATTTCAACCAAGTCGATGAGTTCTGGATCGTCAACCATATCAACTTTGTTGATGTAGACAACCATCGCTGGAACGTTAACCTGATGAGCAAGCAATATGTGTTCTCTCGTCTGAGGCATCGGGCCATCAGTCGCCGCTACAACCAATATGGCACCGTCCATCTGAGCAGCGCCGGTGATCATGTTCTTGATGTAGTCAGCGTGTCCAGGGCAATCGATATGAGCGTAGTGTCTTTTATCTGTCTCGTATTCAACGTGCGCTGTGTTTATCGTTATACCCCTTGCCTTTTCTTCCGGAGCTTTGTCAATCTCATCAAATGGTATAAAATCGGCTCCACCTTTCATGGCAAGTATTTTGGTAATCGCTGCCGTTAAAGTTGTCTTACCATGATCGATATGTCCTATCGTTCCAATGTTGAGGTGTGGTTTGTTTCTTACGAATTTCTCTTTTGCCATTGAAATTCAACCTCCTTAAATGTTTTTAAAGGTTATTACCTGTTTAGTACTTTATCAGCGAAGTCTTGTGGGACTTCCGCATAATGTGAGAATTTCATCATGTAAATCGATCTTCCCTGGCTTAAGGACCTTAAAATGGTCGCATATCCAAAAAGCCTTCCAAGCGGAGCATACGCTTTTATAACGCGTGCATTTCCGCGTGTGTCGAAACCAAGAATTTGAGCTCTCTTGGAATTGAGATCTGCAACTACGTCTCCCATGTATTCCTCAGGTGTCGTAATTTCGATCTCCATAATTGGCTCCATAAGCCTCGATTTTCCCTTAGAGAGAGCTTCTTTCACCGCCATAGAAGCTGCTATTTTAAAAGCCATTTCTGAGGAATCAACTTCATGATAAGAACCATCGTATAAAGTAGCCTTAACGTCTACAACAGGATATCCTCCCAACATTCCAATCATCAACGCTTCTTTTACACCGGCTCCCACAGCAGAAATGTATTCCTTAGGAACGGATCCTCCTACAACCTTGTTTTCAAAGACAATTCCTTTTCCACGTTCAAGTGGTTCAAAACGTATTCTAACATGTCCGTACTGTCCACGTCCACCACTTTGTCGAATATATTTTCCTTCAGTATCCACAGGAACCGTTATAGTTTCACGATACGCAACTTGTGGTTGTCCGACCCTTGTTTGAACGTTGAATTCTCTTTTGAGTCTGTCTATTATTATCTCAAGGTGCAATTCGCCCATTCCAGAAAGAATCGTTTCGCCACTTTCCTTATCTGTGGAAACTCTGAAAGTAGGATCTTCATCCATAAGCCGGGTTAAAGCCGCATCGAGCTTTGACTCCTCGTTTCTTGTTTCTGGTTCCACGGCTATTGATATGACCGGTTCAGGAAACTCTATTGACTCAAGGATCACCGGATTGTCTTCTGAAGAAAGGGTGTCTCCGGTAGTGGTTGACCTCATTCCTATGCCTGCAACTATGTCACCAGCGGCAACGTAATCGACATCCTGCCTTTTATCGGCGAACATGAACATCAGCCTTGAAACTCGTTCTTTGATATTTCTACTTGAGTTGTAGACATAACTTCCTTTGTTTAGCTTTCCTGAATAGACTCTGAAATAGGTTAATTTTCCAACATATGGATCGGACATGATCTTGAAAGCCAAAGCACAGAACGGATCGTTTGGAGAAGAATGACGTTCTACCTTATCACCATCAACTGTTTTCCCTTTAATGGGGGGCATATCCAGCGGTGATGGAAGATAATCCACTATTGCATCTATCAAAGGTTGAACTCCTTTGTTTTTGAAGGCAGAACCACAAAACACCGGAACGAATTTCGATTCGATAGTTCCCTTACGAATGACGGATTTCACCTTATCCATCGGAATTTCTTCACCATCAAGATACATTTGGAGTATTTCATCATCTATATTTGCAAGTTGTGTTATGAGTTCATCTTTGAGTTCTTCTGCTTTTTCGCTAAGGCTGTCCGGAATCTCTGCGTACTTAATTTCAAGTCCAAGATCATCATCCCATTTTACGGCTTTCATCCTGATAAGATCTATTACGCCTTCAAACTCGTTTTCAACACCTATCGGATATTGAAGGGCAATTGGATTTGCTCCAAGCTTATCGACCATGGATTTAACAGACATGTCAAAATCGGCACCCATTTTATCCATTTTGTTCATGAAAGCAATTCTAGGGACGTCATATTTATTTGCTTGTCTCCAAACAGTTTCAGACTGCGGTTCTACTCCAGCTGCAGCGTCAAAAACAGCAACTGCACCGTCAAGTACCCTCAATGCGCGTTCTACCTCAACTGTAAAGTCCACGTGCCCGGGCGTATCGATCAAATTAACACGGTACCCTTCCCAATCAAAAGATATGGAAGCCGACGTGATCGTAATTCCTCTTTCTTTTTCTTGAACCATCCAATCGGTTGTGGTGTTTCCTTCATCCACATTCCCAATGGCGTGTTTCTTTCCGGAATAAAAAAGTATACGCTCAGTAGTCGTGGTTTTACCAGCGTCAATATGTGCCATTATACCTATATTTCTAAGCTTATCAAGTAAAAGCGTGCGTTCCGCCATACGTTACATCACCATCTGTAATGTGCAAAAGCCCTGTTAGCTTCCGCCATCTTCTGAACATCTTCTCTTTTTTTAACTGCTACTCCAGAATTTTCGTAAGCACTTAAAAGCTCTTCTGCCAATTTTTGACTCATAGGCTTACCTTTTTTGGCGCGAGCGGCTCCAACGATCCATCTGATACCAAGTGATGTTCTCCTTGGCTCTTTGACCTCTATTGGGACTTGATAGGTTGCTCCACCAACTCTTTTTGGCCTTACCTCCAAAACAGGTGCGACGTTTTCAAAAGCTTTCTTGAAAACCTCCAAAGGCTCTTTTCCTGTTTTTTTGGCAACACTATCCATAGCTCCATAAAAGATCTTCTGGGCTTTGGACTTTTTACCGTCCCACATGATCTTATTTATAAACTTAGTCACAAGCACATCATGATAGACTGGATCGGGAGAAACAACTCTCACTTCAGCTTTTCGTCTTCTCATATCACAATACCTCCGAAACTCATGCGCTCTTCTTCGGGCGCTTCATGCCGTATTTGCTTCTGGCCTTTCTTCTTCCCTCGACTCCTTCAGTATCTAACGTTCCCCTTATTATCTTATATCTTACACCAGGAAGATCCTTAACTCTTCCACCTCTTACGAGAACTACCGAATGTTCTTGGAGATTATGTCCTATTCCAGGGATGTAAGTTGTCACTTCAATTCCGTTTGTCAATCTTACCCTCGCAATTTTTCGTAAAGCGGAATTAGGCTTTTTAGGAGTTTGAGTGGTAACACGTACACAAACACCCCTCTTTTGTGGGTTCCCACCAAGAGCTGGTGATTTGGTCTTCGACTTACTCGTGCTCCTACCTTTTCTTATCAACTGATTTATTGTAGGCATTTGTCGGATCACTTGCCTCCTTTCAATTTAACAAATCAAAGCTATTGTATTGTACAACATGAGTTCGAAATAGTCAACATGGTAATATCACATGCTTTGAAAAGTTACCTAAATTTAAAAAAGAGTTTTAGATATTTCAAGTGATTTTGATATCTCTAAGCATTTATTCGTCTCAGACATTTTTGACACAAAATGGTTGTATAATGCAAGCGTATTTTTAAATTCATCCTACAATATTATAGAGGATGAGTTTTTCTTTGAAAGTCGTTCACAAAAAGTAAGTGATTTGAAATTATACCTACATAAGGTGGGTTTATACTTTTTTTAGACTAAAAAAGGAGAGTTTGGTATGCTTGAATTAAAAAACATACATCTTTTTATTGAGGGAAAACCAATACTGAAGAATCTTAGCATGAATTTTGAAAACGGAAAGCGCTATGTCATTCTCGGTAACAACGGAACTGGAAAATCCACGGTTGCCAATTTGATCATGGGAATTGAAAGGTACAAACCTCAGAAGGGAATGATTCTACTTGATGGCAAAGATATCACCCAATTGGGCATATATGAAAGAGCCAAGCTTGGTATAACGATATCTTTTCAAGAAAGTGTAAGATTTGAAGGCATCACGACTTTTGACTATTTAACGCTCGGCGGCAAAGTAAAATCTTCCTATGAAGAGACCAAAAAAATCCTTAAACTCTCCGGATTGAATGAAGAGTATCTAAAACGTCAAGTGGATGAATCGTTAAGCGGAGGAGAAAGAAAGAGAATAGAACTCGCTTCTGTTCTCATGTTGAACGCGCGATACGTTATTCTTGACGAGCCTGACTCCGGAATAGATATGATGTCTCTTGACACGATATCTGAGATAATAAACACCCTGAATTCTAACGGGACAACAACGATAACCATAACTCACCGAGAAGAAGTACTGCAAAACAGCGATTACGCTTACCTTATGTGTGCTGGAATGATTTTAAACCAGGGTTCTCCTGAAAAGATGTCCGAGTATTACAAGCATCTTTGCGATCGTTGCGATCATCCAAACGAAATTCTTGAGAGTATTGAAAGGAGGTGAGTGAAGTGGATATCATAGCTCCTAATTATTCGAAAGAATTTGAAAAACTTGCGGAAGCCTATGAAAAAAGTGGCGGAGACACTTCAAAACTTTTGGACAAGCGCGTGGCTTCCATAATAATAAGCGGGAATAAGATCATAGGACTTAACAGTGTTGATGGCGTTAAGATAGAGTCTGGAAGTCAAGAAAAAGGAGTATGGGCAAAGATAAAAATATTAAAAGGCAAAAAGATAGACATGCCAATACATCTGTGTACGGGCTTTCTTGGAAAAGAAGGAGAACAACGTGTGAATTTCGACTTCGTTGTGGAAGACGGAGCAAGCGTGAAATTCATATCACATTGCTCTTTTCCTTGGTCTACAAAGTTGACTCACAAAATGGTTGCAACGGTTCAAATTGGAAAGAACGCCAGCATGATTTACGAAGATGAGCATTTTCATTCCGAAGCGGGCGGTATTACCCTGATTTCGGACACACATGCTGTTGTCGATGATGGTGGAGAGTACAAGAATTCATTTGAATTGACGAAAACGAGGGTTGGAACTTTGAAAGTTCGTGTGGATGTCGATTTGAAAAAAAATGCGGTTGCGGAGCTTGAGAGTAAAATACGAGGAAAAAAGAATGATGAAATAGCCATAATCGAGAGTTTGGGATTGAACGGTAGAGGAGCTCGTGGAATAGCAAAATCCACGGTTGTCGCCACTGATGAAACACATGCAAGGATAGTTAATGAGGCTTTTGGTAATGCGCCATATTCGAAGGGTCATATAGAGTGCAACGAGATCACAAAAGGTGAAAAAGTCGATGTTTCCACTTTACCGGTTTTGAAAGTTACCAACGATCTGGCCGAGTTAACGCATGAGGCTTCCATTGGCCGAGTTAACTCCAAGCAGTTAAACACCCTTATGGCAAAAGGTATGTCTGAAGATGAAGCAACGGAATTCATAATAAAAGGTATCTTGAAATAGGCTTTCATATTAATTCAACGTATGTTTTTGACAAGATCTAATATTGGTACAATGACTAAAGCGGGGAGAAAATTTCCCGCTTTTATTTCTTTTATTTTCAAGAGTCTGATTGCGATCATTATGAGAATGGCACCACCAACTGCTGTAAAATCATGAATGTAAATTGGAAATGTCAAAAAATGAAGTGAAGATGAAAACATAACCAAGCCACCTTCTATAAGGTAAACACCTATAGAAGAGGCTAAGATGCCCTTTCCATAAACAGAGGCAAGGATCATCGAGCTAATACCGTCCATGGTGGATTTTACGTAAAGCAGTTGATTGTTATTGGTCACTCCCGCATCGATACAACCTAAAATCGTCATTGGACCTACTGTGAAGAGGACCGTTGCAAAAACAAACCCAGCGGCAAAAGTGCTCTCATCTTTTTTTGAAAAGCGGCCGGCAAGGTGTGTGATCTTCTCCTCTATTTTCAGCCACTCACCGATCAGCCCTCCAATCGCAAGGCTTCCGAGCACTATAAGAAAATTGTCGGCATCGATTCCCATCTTGACACCTATCAAAATGGTAATCGCCCCGATGGAGATGAAAAGGGTGTCCTTGTACCTCTCGGCCAATTTCGAACCTAAAGGTATTCCAATGATGCTTCCCAATATCACCGCAAAGGTGTTGAACAGGACTCCTAAATTAAGCAAATTTCACCCTCCTACTCTCAAATGGTGAGATAGTTCACAGGCGTATTATACACTTTAAATTCAGCGTAACAACCTGTTGCGAAGGTCATCCCGGACTTGATCCGGGATCTCCACAAGGATGAGATTCCGGCTCGTAGGCCGGAATGACAAAAAGACGTTAGCAGAAATCTCGTGTGTTTTTTAGACTTGCATAATTTGTGTATGATGATATAGTAGATGTAGTGTACGAAGAGAAAGAGAACTAAAAAAAGGAGAGAAAAATATGAAAATTGGTCAAAAAGCACCTGAAATTCATCTTTACAGCACGAATTTGGAAATAACATCTCTAAAAAAATTCCTTGGGGAAAAAGTGGTACTTGCATTTTATCCTGGAGCTTTTACGAGTGTTTGTCAAAAAGAAATGTGTACTTTGAGGGATAACCTTTCAAAATTCGAAAAACTTAATGCCCAAATAATTGGAATAAGTGTGGACGGTCCTTTTGCGAACAAAGCTTTTGCAGAACAGAATCACATAAGATTTCCAATTCTATGTGATTTTGAAAGGAAAGCCGCTGAATCTTATGAAGTACTCGATAGAAATTTTTTCAACATAAAAGAATATTCTGTGGCAAAACGCTCTGTTTTCATTTTAGACAAAGAAGGCGTCATCACTTACAAATGGGTCTCAAATGATCCTGCAGTCGAACCCGACTATGAAGAAATAGAGAAAAAACTGGCCGAACTTGGCTGAAAAATTTGTTGAGTATAAGCTTTTTGTACATGTAGCCAACTTGCACAAACGAAAAGCCACTCTTTTAAAGAGTGGCTTTTCGTTTTTAATCTGAAAGTTCACTGAGCGGAAAATTCGACAAATTTTTCCTTTGGAGCTCCACAAACTGGGCATTTGTCCGGAAGACCTCCGCCTTCATGCGTATATCCGCAAACTGGGCAAATGAACACTTTTTCTGAAGCGTAATCCTTTCCCTTTTCGACCAATTCTTTGGCCTTTATGTACATCTTTTGATGTATTTTTTCTGCTTCCAACGCGAAATGAGTGGTGCGAACTGCCTCTTTTTCACCTTGAAATTCAGCCGTGTTGTTGTACACAGGGTACATTTCCTCAATCTCAAATGTTTCTCCGTTGATTCCGGATTGAATGTTGTCAATCGTGCTTCCAACTTGTCCAAGAGCATTAAGATGATTCTTTGCATGAACGAATTCCGCGTATGCGATAGCTTTAAACATGTTGGAGAGATTTTTGAGTCCTTTTTTCTTTGCCTCTTCTGCAAAAATGGTGTACTTCATATGTGCCTGTGATTCTCCGGCAAAAGCATCTTTCAAAAATTGTTCTGTCATATTCCTCATTGATCATTCCCCCTCAGACGTTGGCGTTGTCATTCCACGTTGACCAAGCTCGCGATCGATCATGTAAAGGCCATTCTTGGTGTTTCCTATAAGCTTGAGCTTGTCTGCTATTTCGGAAGTGTTTGCTTCTTCTTCCACCTGCTCGTTTATGAACCATTGTAAGAGTGCCAAAGTGGCATGATCTTTTTCTTCCATTGCCAAATCGGCAATTCCGTTTATCAATTTGGTTATGTACTGCTCATGTTTGTAAGCTCCATCAAAAACGTCTAAAAGCGATTTCCATTCCTTTTGAGGTTCTTTTATCTCCTTAAGAACCACATGTTCTCCTCTTCCGTTCACATAAGCGTAGAATTTCATAGCATGGCCGATTTCCTCTTGATATTGAACTTCCATCCATTTTGCGGCACCTTTGTATTTTTGAGATTCCAAATAAGACGCCATGGACAAATAAAGATAAGCTGAATAAAACTCTTCATTTATCTGCTTGTTGATGGTGTCAACCATCTTCGTACTTAATTTCATATTTTTTCACCCTCTCCATAAACCATGAATGTTGCAATATTCTCTCGCTTCTAACTTCATGCCATCATCTACTTTAACATCAAAGGTAGCTTCTGGAGAATCCCCTGACTTCAAGAACTGTCTATAAGATTTTCCATCAACGATAAGCTCTATCCATTCTATGAAGTGTTTCTCTTCCATTGGATGAGGAGTGCTTCCAATTTTGACCTTTACTTTGTCACCCATCTTTTCTATGACAGGAACGTGCTTTTCTTTAGTTGAGTCTGCGGTCTTTTCTTCATACAATTCCATCGGTTTGCCACAGCACACCAATTTTCCATTTCCTTCATGCAATACTTCAACGATGTTCCCGCAAATTTCACACTTGTAAATTTGTTTTTTTTCAGTCATTTAGTCGTCCTCCTTTAAGCTTTTTTGTGGCAAAGCCACCAGTCAAAGCATTTTATTTCTCCCTTTGCCTGGGCCTCTTCTCTCTCTTTTATCTCTTTGAAAGAGCTGGCTGGTGATACTATAACTTCATCTTTTACTATCTCGTTGTTTGGCCAATTCGCAGGTATGGCAACACCTTTTTCAGTAGAAAGTTGTAAGCCTTTCACCATTCTGAGAATTTCATCCATATTTCTACCGAGTTCTTGTGGATAGTAAAGCATGGCCCTAATCATTCCCTTTGGATCGACTATGAAAACCGCTCTCACGGTATTCGTACCCATTGCCGGGTGAATCAAACCAAGCTTACTCGCGACTTTTCCCGTATCATCCGCTATAATTGGGAATTCTATGGAATAGTCCAGATTTTCCTTTATCCATTCAATCCATTTGATGTGAGAAAACACTTGATCTATGCTAAGCCCTATTAGTCCACAGTCGATCTTTTTGAACTCTTCGTATCTAGTTTGAAAAGCTACGAATTCCGTCGTACACACCGGAGTGAAGTCCGCGGGATGACTGAACAGTACAAACCATTTTCCGTCGAATTCATCTGGTAACTTTATCTTTCCGTGGGTCGTTTGAACATTTAATTCCGGAAATCTTTCGCCTATTAAAGGCATTCTTTTTTCTTCCATTTTTACATCACTCCTTCTCAGTTGTTTTTCTTACTTTTTAACGAATTCACATTCTTTATGTTTAATGGATATCTTTTGTGCCAATTCATCCAATGAATTAAAATCCTCCGTTCTTGGGAAACCCTTTATAAGGACGGGTTCGATTATTTCGGCGCTCAGATGCGGTGTCAAGCCTTTCAGCTGCTCGATCGCTTTTCCACCCCATCCGTAAGAGCCTACAAAGGACATGAACTTCACTTTTGGTTTTATGGCATTGGCAAAAGAAACGACATAAGCAACTTTTGGATGTAATCCGATCAAAACAGTGGGAGAAGCTACCACAACGGTGGCGGCGTCTACAAGTGCCATGGCTATCTCTCCTACATCCGCCGTTATCACGTTGAAAGGTTTAACCTTCACTCCTTTTTTCATGAGAGATCCTGTAAGATGCTCCACGATCTTCTTCGTACTTCCATGCATCGAGGCGTAAATGATAACAACTTTATCTCTTACCTTATCCGAGATCCAATCCTCGTAAGCGTCCATTATCAACTTAGGGTGATTGTAAACCTGTCCATGGCTTGGTGCTATGAAGTCAACATCGAAGCCCTTTACCTTTTTAAGGTCAGAACGAATAACGGCGCGAAACGGCATCATTATCTCAGCGTAGTAACGTTTGGCATCTTCAATCGCTTTGGATTCATTGTCAACGAAAAGATCACTGGAAGCTATGTGAGAACCAAAAAAATCACAGGTGAACATTATCTTGTCTTCCATCAAATACGTTGACATGGTTTCAGGCCAATGAACCCAAGGCGTGAAAATGAATTTCAGGGTTTTATCTCCAAGTGAAAGGGTTTCTCCATCTTCAACAGTTATGAACTTTTCATCTGATATCGCAAGAAGATCTTTTTCCAAGTTTTTACACTTTTTATTGGTTATGACTTTTGCTTCTGGAAATTTGTTTAAAACCATTGGAATCGTTCCGGAATGATCTTGTTCGGCATGATTTGAGATCACGTAATCTATACGATTAATTCCGAGATCTTCAAGATTTTCGAAGAGTTCATCCGATTTTTTAGGATCAACCGTATCTATCAAAGCGATCTTTTGACTTCCCTTTACCAAATATGAATTGTAGCTTGTACCATCTGGCAAAGGTATCAACTCGTCAAAGATAGTTCTATCCCAATCTATAGCTCCGACGGAGTAAACATTTTCTTTCAATTTCCTGAATGTCAAGTTAATCACCTCTCTGTCTTCAATTATGTTGTTTTTCTTCCTCTTTTTTACACTTTGGACATATACCAAGAAACTCCAAATGATACCCAACAACGTCGTAACCAGTCATTTTTTCGATTTGTTTTTCGGAACTTCTGACCATCTCGTTGATCTTTGAAACCATGGAAAATGGCACGTCATCAATCCTTCCACATTTAACACATAGAATATGAAAATGTGGTTGAACGTTGGCATCAAATCTTTTTTGAGTGCTTGAAGGTTCCAATTTTCTTACCAATCTATGTTTAGAAAGCTCTTCAAGATTCCTGTAAATCGTGCTTATGCTTATGCCTGGCATTTTTTCTCTAACACGAATGTACAACTCATCTACCGATAGATGTTCTTTTGATTTTCTTAACTCGTCAAGTATGACTTTTCTTTGATTTGTCATTCTCCATTTTTTTTGCAACATATTTTTTTCCTTTGCTATTATTGTTGATAATGATTATCATTAATATGATATCATCGATTTCAAAAAAAGTCAAGTACTTTTTTCTAAGGGTTCTGGAGTTCACATTTTGTGATATCATTTCAATGATAAAAAAGTTCAGGGCAAATATTTTTCGCATGTAGGCCCTATTGGACAACGATGAATATCTTTTCGACAAGTGAATTAGTGAGATCGAATTGCCGTAAATGAGAAGGGTGGTGAGCGATGAGTAAAGAGGAAAAATGGGTCGTGTTGAATGTGTTTGAAAATGGTGTGAAGGCTGAGATAGTCAAAGGATTCTTAGAAGAAAACGGAATAACTTCAAGAGTAAGAGGCTCGACAACTCCATATGGTGGAACGGCTTATTTTGGACAAACAGGACCTAAAGAAGTGTTGGTTTTAGAAGACGAATTGGAAGAAGCGCAAAAACTTCTTGAAGAAAAGGATAACATGTAAAGGTGCTTTGAGCACGCCAGGAGGAGGAAAAAAATATGGGACTTAAGCGAACACCACTTTATGAAGAGCACAAAATACTTGGTGCAAAGCTCGTCGAATTTGGCGGGTGGGAAATGCCGGTACAATACACTTCAATAATTGAAGAACATAAAGCTGTGAGGGAAAGGATTGGACTTTTCGATGTTTCACACATGGGAGAAGTATTGGTTGAAGGTTCGGATACTTTGCCTTTCGTCGATCACCTAATTGCGAACTCCGTTTCTAATCTCAAAAATGGTCAAATTTGCTACAGCCCTATGTGCTACGAGAACGCAACCATTGTGGATGATTTGCTGGCATACAGATTTTCCGATGTGAAGATTTTGTTGGTTGTCAACGCATCCAACAGTGACAAAGATTTTGAATGGATAAAAAAGCAAAGCAAAGGGTACAGGGTAATGGTTACGAACATGTCAAATCAATACGCGCAACTTGCGTTTCAAGGACCTAAAGCAGAAGAAATTCTTAAAAGTATCTCAGGTGTAAATCTGTCGGAAATAGAGTTCTATCATTTTACCACTGGCAGGGTGAACGGCATTGAATGTGTAGTTTCCAGAACTGGATATACGGGTGAAGACGGGTTTGAGTTGTATTTTGAATCAGATGCAGCCGTTGCCATGTGGAGGAAACTTCTCGAAATAGGCCAGCCTTACGATGTAAAACCATGTGGTCTTGGCGCCAGGGACACTTTAAGATTTGAATCATGCTATATGTTATACGGTAATGACATAGACAACACGACCACTCCAATGGAAGCTGGGCTTAAGTGGACGATAGATTTTGATAAGAAAGATTTTAACGGTAAAGATGTTCTTGTTTCTCAAAAAGAAAACGGTCTTGAGAGAAGACTTAAAGGGTTGGAAATTTCCAAGGGTATTGCCCGCCATGGTTATAAAGTTTTTTCTGAAGATGGTAAAGAGATCGGATATGTTACCAGCGGAAATAAGTCTTTAACCGTTGGAAAATCATTTGCTCTGGCTTATCTGTCCAAAGGGCATACGAAGCGTGGTAGCGAAGTGTTTGTTGTTATTCATGGAAAGCGTGTTGAAGCAAAGGTCATCAAGACCCCATTTTATAGAGGCAGTGTAAAATCAGGAAAGTGATGCAGGATGCAGGTAACACATTTCAAAAATCAGGAGGGATTTAAATGATAAGATACACAAAAACACATGAATGGGTAGAATTGGAAGGAAAGGTCGCAACCGTTGGAATATCCGAGCATGCTCAAGACGAATTAGGAGACATAGTTTACGTTGATCTTCCAGAAGTTGGAAAAGAGATCAAAGCCGGAGAAGTTCTTTGTTCCATCGAATCGGTGAAATCCGCAAGTGATATGTACAGTCCAGTGAGTGGAAAGATCGTTGAAGTTAACGAAGCCCTCGAGGATGCTCCAGAAACGATCAACAAAGCGGCTGAAAGTGATGGATGGATTGTGAAGATAGAGGCTTCCGATCCCAAAGAATTTGACGTCTTATTTGACAAATCGTCGTATGATAAGTTAGTCGAAGAGGAGAAATGATCTGTCGTAACTTTCAAATTGGAAAAGTTTTTAGAGAAAAGAGGTATGAAAAATGAATCCTTATATTCCTCATACAGATGATGAAGTGGAGGAAATGCTAAGTAAAATAGGTGTCAAAAGCTTAGACGATCTTTTCTCTCCACTTCCCCAAGAAAAAAGAGTAAAAAAAATGGGACTACCAGAATCTTTGGACGAGTTCAGCGTGTTTTCAAATCTAAGGAAATTAGCTTACAAAAATGCCGATGCCCAAAGGTATTCTTACTTCATGGGAGGTGGAATTTACAACCACGTGATACCGTCAGCCGTTCATCAAATAGTATCAAGAGGAGATTTTTACACTGCATACACACCTTATCAAGCTGAGGTTTCCCAGGGATCTCTTCAGACGATGTTTGAATTTCAAACGATGATATGTGAGATAACTGGCATGGGAATATCCAACGCTTCGATGTATGATGGTGCAGAGGCAACCGCGGAAGCCGCTTTGATGGCCGCGCGTTTTAGCAAAAAATACAAAGTCTTGATCGCCGACACGCTTCATCCTGAATATCTTCAAACGGTGAAAACCTATGCCTCGGGGCCTGAAGTGAAAGTTGAAATCGTCGAGCATGATGAAACCGGCACCCTGTCTTTAAACGATTTGAGAAACAAGATAGACGAAGAAACCGCTGCGGTGATCGTGCAATATCCCAATTTTTTTGGTGTTGTAGAAGATTTGAAAGCGATCAGGGAAGTTTCAAAAGACATTCTCATGATCGTCGCCGTTAATCCTATTTCCTTGGGTGTCCTTGAAACTCCTGGGGCCTTTGGGACTGACATAGTCACTGGCGATGGACAACCGCTTGGAATCCCCATGAATTTCGGTGGTCCCTCTTTTGGAATATTCGCAATACGTGATGACAGAAGACTGGTCAGAACGATGCCTGGAAGAATCATAGGCGAAACGGTGGATGTGAAAGGTAAGCGCGGTTTCGTTATGACGCTTCAAGCAAGAGAACAGCACATACGCCGTGAAAAAGCAACATCTAACATCTGTTCCAACCACGCTTTAGGGACTCTTTACGCTGCGACTTATCTTTCGTTGGTGGGTCCTCAAGGTCTTAAGGAAATAGGAGAAAATAACTTGGCAAAATCCCATTATCTTCTTGAAAAACTTGAGAAAACTGGTCATTTCAAGAGAAAGTTCTCCGGAGAGTTTTTCAACGAATTCGTTGTTGAAACAGATCTCAACATATTCAAACTCAAAAGAAAACTTCTGAAGAACAACATAATAGGCCCAATAGATCTTGGAATGTTTGGGGGAACAAAAAACAAGTTAAGAAAGCTGCTTTCCAAAAACGACCTTTTATTCTGTACGACAGAAGCGAACACGGCTGAAGATATAGAACGTCTTCTTTCAGTAGTGGAGGCGATGTGAAATGGAACTTATATTTGAAATATCAAAAGAAGGTCGGAGAGGGTTCATACCTCCAAAAATGGATGTGAAACCTTACAAAATAGAATCGAAGTACACACGAAAAAACGCACCAAAGCTTCCTGAAGTTACCGAAGGAGATGTTGTAAGGCACTACACCAATTTGTCACGTCTTAACTACGCCGTCGATACAGGATTTTATCCTTTGGGATCTTGTACGATGAAATACAATCCTAAGTTGAATGAAAGGGTGGCCAGCTTATCTGGATTTTCAGAAATACACCCCTATCAAGATTCAAAAACCGTTCAAGGTGCGCTCAAGTTGATGTACGATCTTGGAGAATCACTCAAAAAAATAACAGGTATGGACGCGATGACCCTTCAACCTGCCGCTGGTGCGCACGGTGAATACACAGGCATTGCCATAATGCGTCAGTACCACAGAAGCCGGAAAGATTTCGATAGGAACGAAATGATAGTTCCCGATTCGGCCCATGGAACGAACCCCGCATCTTCTGCGATGAACGGATTCAAAGTCATAGTCGTTGAATCGGACGATCGCGGAATGGTCGATGTGGATGAGCTTAAGAAAGTGATCGGTCCTAATACGGCTGGAATGATGTTGACAAATCCAAACACGCTGGGAATATTTGAGGAAAATATACTCGAAATTTCTAAGATAATCCACGACGCTGGTGGTTTGATGTACTACGACGGTGCCAATCTTAACGCTATAATGGGACAGGTTAGACCTGGAGACATGGGATTTGATGTTGTCCATCTTAATCTTCATAAGACTTTCTCCACTCCTCACGGAATGGGAGGCCCTGGTGCCGGTCCCGTTGGAGTTAAAAAGTTTCTTGAAGACTTCCTTCCAGTTCCAACTATCGACAAAAAGAAAGATAAATACGTTCTTGATTTTTCACACAAAAAAACAATAGGCAGAGTGAGAAGCTTTTACGGAAACTTCACCGTTCTCGTTAAAGCCTACGCTTACATACTCACCATGGGTGAAGAAGGGATAAAGCACGCAAGCGAAATGGCGGTACTCAACGCCAATTATCTGAGAACGGAAATCTCAAAGATATTAAAAGTGCCTCATAACAACATATGTATGCACGAATTCGTGGCCACAACGTTGCCTTTGGAAGAAAAAGGAATCAAAGCGCTTGATTTCGTAAAACGCATGCTCGACTATGGAATTCATCCGCCGACGGTTTACTTTCCACTCATCGTCCATGAAGACATCATGGTAGAGCCTACGGAAACAGAATCCAAAGATACACTTGACAGATTCGTGGAAATCGTCAAAAAGATATACGATGAGGCCAACGAAGATCCAAAGATACTCAAAGAGGCGCCTCACACCACACCAGTTGGGCGGTTGGATGACACACGTGCCGCGAGATATCCGGTTTTGAGGTGGAAGGAAGAATGATAACGAAAGCGTCGGAGCCTTTGACTCCGACCTTTTTTGACACGCAAACCGAATCTTTTCTGATGTTTTCAAAAATCATCGAGGTGTATAAACCACTCAGCATCTTTGGAAAAAAAGATTTTTTAAGTCTTAAGCCTTTGAATGAAAAAGAAATTGAGTTGCATTTCAATTTCCTTGCAAAGGTAGAGAAATGTGAAAAATTCCGTCAGAGAATTGAACACGTTCTTGAAGATTTTCACGAAATATCCGCAAGCCTTGAAGCGGTGAATTCTGGCAGGGCAAGTGCCACAGATCTCTTCGAAGTGAAGCGTTTCATCCATCATCACAAAATATTGAAATCCATGATCGAAGAGTGCCTTCCAAGTTTTTTAAATTCACTCGACGATCTGTGGGATGTACTCGATCCACAAAACAGTGGATCATACGCTTTTGCGCCCTACAACAAAAGAATAGCCACTTTAACAAAAGAATGTGAAGTATTACAGGTCAGAATATCTTTATTGTATGGAAAACAGGCTGAAAAGATAAAAGAAAAATTCGGATTTCTTCCGGAGAATAAACGTTTTGTCATTGGCAGAAACGAAGCTAAAGCCCTTTTGAATTCAGACCTTTTCATGATAGAACGTGAAGGGATAAAATCTTACACATTCACTCTAAAGCCAACCGATGAAATACTTGAATCTCAATCCAAACTCTTAGAATTCGAAGAGAGATTGAAAGATGCTCAGAATGAAGAACTTAAACGGATTTCAAACGAGATATCTAAAAGCGTTGACAGGATAAAAGAAGAGATATATAGGATATCAAGATTTGACATAGCTTTTGCACAGCTTCGATCCTTAAAAAGCAACCACGTGTTTCCGAAATTAGACTCTTGTATGGAATTGGAAAATACCTTTCATCCCTTAATTCAAAAAAACGTAGAAGAAAGTGGATTTTCTTACATGCATCTCAATGGAAATTTTCACAAAGGACTCACGATGATATTTGGACCAAACATGGGCGGGAAAACGACCGTTTTGAGAACGGTTGGCCTTGTTTGTGCGTTGGCAATGTATGGGTTTCTCGTGCCAGCTCAAAGTGCTGTTTTACCAAAAATAGATTGGATACGATATGTCGGAATAAGTGATGGAAAAGATGGGCTTTCTACCTTTGCCACACAGATGGACACAATGGCGAGAGTGTTTAAAATGAGAGGTGAAGGTCTTATACTCGTGGATGAATTTGGAGCCGGAACGAACCCATATGAAGGTGAGGCCTTGGCAACTGCCTTGGCCAAAGAGCTTAACAAAAGAAATGACTTTTCGATAATGGTTACACATTACAGAAAAACAATAGAAGATGTGGAATGCAAAAAATACACGATGGGCCGTATAAACTTTGAAGGTGAGATCACATCAGAAAACGTTTATTCAAAAATAGATCATCACCTCATCGATGGTGCGAAAGTGGAATTAGGCGATGCGATAAAACTCGCAGAAATTCTTGGTCTGCCCGATAGCGTTGTTGAGAAGGCAAAAGAATTTCTTTCAAAGGATAAATAATTCAGTATGAGCCTTGCAAAACCACGTCTTTTCTCGTAACATTTCCCGCCTTAACAACGAATTTAACAGGCCTAACTGTGATATCCGCCTGCGTTATCGTCGGTTCAACCGTTATCTTTAAAAGCTTCATGTAAGATGTGTCCGTTCCCACAAAAAAGGCGTTTATTTCACTTGTCGCGTTTTCTAAAGAAGAAGCTGAAACGGAAATTCCTTGCCTGAGAATGTACTGAGAAACGTATTCCTCAAAATCATGCAATTTAGCGATTGATACCATCCTGTCGCTTCTTCCTATCGTCGCCGAAGTTATGGCCATAACCATCATGACCCCCAGTAACACCACTACCATAGCTATCATTGCCTCTACTATTAAAGAGCCTTTTTTCATCTTCATCATCTCATCTCAAATTCATAGTTGTTACCGCAGAAACAAACGTTGAGGTAACGTCGTCTTTGCAAAGTACAAGTCTATATTTTGCCGTTCCTTTTGAAAATTTAAAATCAAGGGATTTTATGCCCTTTGCCATCGTTAACCTTTGAACGGGCGAATTTGAAACGTTTTCATTTTTTACAAGCATGATAACGTCGCTGCCGGCAGTTGTAATGGTGGCACGGTAGGAAATCGTATTTTTCGGATCGCTTCCAACTTCAATAATGTATGAAATATAGGGAGACCATTCTTTACTTTCGTCTGTTTTCACGTCTTCAACATTTGGTCCCATTTTCATAAGCTGAGACTGAAGCTTTTCATCTATCAACATGGCTTTAGAAGCTTGATTTACCTTTGTAAGAGCTTTTGGGCCAATTATCGTAAACTGATTCATGGCTAAAATTATGATGCCCAATGCTATCAATCCAACTGCCATGGTAACCAAAAGTTCTACCAATGTAAAGCCGCTTTTCATTTAAAACACCGTCCTTACAAAAAGGAGCAGCGCCTTTTCTCTTGCGGATGGCGTTCCGTACATGTTAGCCGGCAACCCATTTAGAATGCGCCAATCGAAAGCGTAATAAGAGTGATAACCAGTTGAAAGCTGATTACCAGAATATGTGCCAGTCAATCCACCTTCGTGCTGCATCATGGAGCCGTATAAAAATAACTGATCCTTTAGATATTTATCATAACCTTCATATGAAAAGCTTCCAGTAAAGGCATAAAGGCTTGCCATGAGTTTAAGATCATCTGGTACATCATCCTTTAGAACAATATTTTTGTTGGCAACGATGTTGAGAAAATCGCTACATGTTGAATTTCTCAACTCTTTTACCATAGACGTTGAAACTTTAGAAGTTAGCCAATCTTTATCCGTTGTACTAAAAAGTTTGTTAGCGTCATTGTAAACAATATTAGATTGGATATAGGCACTTTGTGTTGTGTATAAAGTATACTTCCCTGAAACGTACGCAGTTTTATCATCATTACCTTGCTGATTCTTCTTACCGCTAATGTACAAATCGGACGATGTTTTTAATATGCCGTTGAAATTGAAATCAAATGAGGATGGTGAAGACAACCCCATAAGTTTTGCTGCATCATCTCCATTTGGATTTAGAGTAACAATACCTGGAACAGATGAATCAGCATTTTTTGGTTTTATCGTGAAAAGTAAATTCCATTCATTATTTTCATTAGATTGCGCATTTTTGAGTATATTTGTAACATCGCTGAAATCGGGGCCGTAATACCACCACCACCACCAATAACCATCATTTTCAAGTTCGTATATCGCCTCAAGTGCCCTTTCAACTGCTACATCAACGTTGTTAGAGTAATAAACGTTCATCGTTTTTGAATTGCCGTTTGAAGTGAATGTAACTTTTATACTTTCGGGTCTGACTAAAGAAAGAGCACTATATGCTTTTTCATATTTACTCTTAACATATTGAGGTAAATCATTATAAGAATAATTATTATTGTTTAGCCACTTATAAAGATCATTTTCAAGCATTGGTGCTAAACTGAGAGAAAGATTCAGTCCAACAGGCGTTGAAGTCACACCCTCTGATTTTATCTTAGAAGGAGAAGCAATTTCGGAATTTATTTCAGCGGAATATGAAGACGCTATCTTTGACATGTTCATTTCAGCGATATCTTCGGTTGAAAGTTGAGAATCGCCGCTTTCAAAATTTGGTGAGCCGTAACCAGGCACTTTGTAAAGTCCGTCGTACCAAACACGCCCTTTAAAGTCAGGAGTGCCAAACGTTACCAAAGTTCCGTTGGTTCTTACAGGTCCATTAATTGTATCTCCCGTCATGAAAGTAACATTGTAGGATGGAGAAGAATATGGAGGTTCTTCTTGCGTGAAATACACATATCTATTCAACGCGTTCGCTACCACGAATCCGCTCGAATAAGCGACTTTGTTTCCAACAACCGCGCGTGACACGATAAAATATTTGTATTTGCTGTTTTCATTGGTATTGGGATCTTTCGTTTGAATAACGACAACTTGTGGAATTGCGTGCAAAGCCCCTGAAGCTTTAAGAGATGCGAACATATTTTCAACTTTGGATAAATTGTTTAGCACCAAAACATTTGAATTCGTGGCCAAAATGGATAGAGTTTTCTTCCACGCGTCTCCATCTATTGAAGAATAAATGGAATTGAAGAAACCATTTGAAGAGTTTGGCTGAAGCCAGCTAATGGAAGAAAAAGGCACGTTGAATAAGCTTTGATCTATGTCAAATCCACCTATAGAGTTGGCAAAATGCGCCATGTAGGATGTCCCCATTTGTAAACCGTTCATCGAATCGGAAGAAGCCATGAACAATTCTTCTTTTGAAACGCGAAGCCAAGAGGTGTTTGAAATGGCATTGGTGATCACGGCAACAAAAATCCCCACCGCTGCCAACAGTACAAGAGCGGTTACCAACAAATACCCATCTCTCATCTTCATAAATCAACACCTCCACTCATATTATCGGACAAAATGGATCAAAAATCAAGATGAAATTCTTGATTATTTTGGTATATGACATACGGTCATGGCAAAAAGTTGTACCTATATATGGAGGCCTCAAAATTTCGACAAAGGAGATGGTAGGTAATGGCAGCAGGTGATACTGTAAGTGAATTGGATAAAACTCAAGCTCTTGTTGTTTCTCTCAACACCGGACAAACGGACGCTAATGGAAAGGCAATCATCGATCATGTGACGATAAACGGTGTAAGCCCAGCGGCACAAGAGCAGGACAAATACGATTTCGCGTACGAATTGGCTGGACTAACTTCTAAAACCGTTGATGCGATCGATGTTAGGACGGCAACTCAACTCGGTCCCATAAACTGAAAGGGGTGATGTGATAATGGCAACCACAACGACTAAATATTTGGCCATGAAGTTCATAGCGTCATCTGATGGTTCCTCGAAGGTGATCAGACTTGCCGATCCAAAAGATGGCTTGACTGATTCTGAGGTCCAAAGCGTTATGAACGCCGCCGTATCAAAACAACTTTTTTACACGTCCAAGGGATCTCTTTGCGACACCGTAGATTCTGCCAACGTGATAGACAGAAATAACGACGAGCTGTTCAACCTGATTCAATGATCAAAGGGGGGGTGAAAGCCCCCTTTTGATATGGAGGTGATCAAATGGAAGAAACTTTGAACGTTTTAAAAGATGTTAAGCTTGTCATAGATTCCGCGGTTATTTTAGTTGAACATCCCGGCGATGGAGCCAGCAAAAGGAAAAAGGTGATACGAATTGTTGAGGACTTCATCAAAAAAAACGGAATTGCTTTTCCTTTCCCTAGCAGCATGGTAGAATGGTTCATCGGAGAAGCGATCGATTTTATGGTAGGATGGATTAATGATAATTTGTGGAAAAAGGAAAAAGGCAAAAACAAATGAAGTTTTGCACCCAAGTCCTGATAAAAATGAAATGAAAGATCTTGAAAGGGTTGCGGCAGCTCTTACAAATAAATATTTTTATTCAGTTTATCCATATGAAAGAGAGGATTTGAAGCAAACGATATGGTACTTGATTTTTGTGTCAAAATCAAAATACGATCCGGTCAAAAAGATACCGTTTGAAGCTTGGGTGTATTACTACGCGGATATGAAATTGAGAGATCACTTTTGGAGAGGTACAAATCTCCCACAAACGAAGGGAACATTCACATTACTTCATACAAAAGCGACTAAATTGTACGAATGATCAAGGGCGCCAGATGTGGCGTCCGTTCTTTTTTTTCACTTCTCTATGTTTTTAGGTGTGAATGTTGTAGAATTACTTATGTGAAAGATAAAGGAGCGATTGCATTGGCACTTGTGAAGATTGAGAATTTGAGAAAAGTTTACAAAACTGCTGAGATAGAGTACGAAACACTTAAAGGTATGAATTTTGAAGTCGAAGAAGGAGATATGTTCATGATTTTGGGCCCTTCAGGTAGTGGAAAGACTACGTTACTGAACTGTCTTTCTGGAATAGATGAGCCTACCTCTGGGGCGATATTGATAAACGGTGTTGATATCGCGAGTCTTTCGGATGGTGAAAAAACGAAGTTTCGTGCGGAAAACATGGGATTTGTCTTTCAAGCTTATAATCTTATAAACGTTTTGACTGTCAAAGAGAATGTGGCGCTGCCACTTCTTGCACGTGGTTTAGCTGAAAAAATCGCAAATGAAAAAGCCATTGAAGTGTTGAAAGCACATGGATTGGATCATGTGATAAACAAATTTCCCTCTCAAATAAGCGGAGGCGAGCGCCAAAGAGTGGCTGTTTCTCGTGCCCTTGCCGGAGAGCCTGAAATAATATGGGCAGATGAACCTACTGGAGCACTTGACACGAAAACTTCGTTTATGGTTATGGATTTTATGAAAGAATTGAATGAAAAGAATCATCAAACATTTGTCATAGTCACACATGATGAAAAGATCATCGAGTATGCAACTGCCATCCTTAGAATTGACAGTGGGCAGATTGTGAGCTTTAAGCGTGTAAGAGAATCCGGAGATTTTGCTCGTATTTTAGAAGATGAACGATCATGAAGAAATTTTTAATTTTCATTTTGATATTTTTCTCGGTATTAACTGTGTTTGCGTCTGCTGTGCTTTTTGATGCTGGTCATGGTCAAACGGTCGGTAATGCAGATTGGACTATAATTGGGGCTTATTCAAATTTTGGCAACGCACTTCGTAGATTTTTCGCTGTGAAGCAAACATCCGAGCCGCTAACTTATTCGATGCTGAAGGGCTATTCCGTTCTCGTCATTCCGGAACCAAACTACCCTTTTACATCGAATGAAGAGGAAGCCATCATTCAATTCATCAAAGATGGAGGTGGAGTGTTTTTTATAGCCGATCATGAGGGAGCAGACAGAAACGAGAACGGGTGGGACGCCGTTTCTATATTCGATGATTTTGTAAAACCACTCGGCTTTGAATTTGTGAAAGATAACATGACGGAATACCCGGTTCAATACGTTCTCAAGTCTCCAATTACCAACGGTGTAAAAAATGTTGGGGAATGGTCTGGTTCCACTTTGAAGGTACTGAATTCTTCATCCGTTCATCCTGCAGTTGAGCTTTACACGCATCAAATATACGTTTTGTATGGAAAATATGGCAAAGGCAGATTTGTTGCCATTGGCGATAGCTCCCCATTTGATGATGGGAGTGGATCTCCTTGGAAATCTCTTTACGATGGATGGAACACGGGTGATGATTCTGTTTTAGCCTGCAATTCAGTTTATTGGCTTGCCAGCGGTAAATCCACGAACACGTATGTGTATTTGATACCACCAAAAGTTGAAAAAATTACGGTTAAGAATGCATATGAAATAATCGTGAAATTCAACAAAAGAATAGTGCCTCCGGTGATGTTGAGATTGAATTTGAATGTTACAAATGGGAAGATCAAATCCACAAAAGTGGATGGAAATGATTTGATCGTACTTTTCTCTGAAAAGCTTAAAAGGGGCAAGCACACGTTGATTACGCGTTTGATAAAAGATGAATATGGTAACGCTTCTCCCATGGAAGCGACGATTTTTGAATATTGAGGTGTTGAATGTTCTCTATCGGAGATTCTATATTTGTTACTGAAAATTCAAATGGAGCTGCGAATTCTGGTCTCATCATAGGAGATAAAGGGGTTATGATGGTTGACTCCACGTTTTTTCCTTCAAAGGCAAAAAGAATTGCAGAATTCCTTTCAACCATTACATCCAAAGTGCTTTTGTACGTGGTTAACACACATTATCATCTTGATCATACTCTTGGAAATTGTGCAGTTGATGCTCCAGTTGTTGGAAATGTTTTGACAAAAGAGTATCTTGAGAATTTTGACTTAGAATCCTTTAAATTTTCGCTTGAGCCTATGATCCAAAAAGAATTGAAGAATGCGAAATTTGTGCTGCCATCTGTCACATTCAAGAACAAGATCACGTTTGATCTGGGAAATAAAAGTGTTGAGATCGTTCATGTTGGTGGACATACACCTGATTCGTGTATCGTTTACGTGTGGCCAGATGCAGTTTGTTTTTGTGGAGATCTTGTTTTTTCAAAATATCATGCTGAAATAGAGACGGAATCGGACGTTGGTAAATGGATTCAAAAATTGAAGAAGATAAGAGAAAAACCTTTGAAGTGGATCGTCCCTGGACATGGACCTACAGGTGGAATTGGGGATATAAACGATATGATAACGTATCTTGAAAAATTCAAATCGCTTTCTTCTCTGTTAAAATTAAAGCGAATTGAAGAAGTGGTCGATAAATTCGGTGAGGAGCCTATTTTTGCAGACAGGGGGTTTGCCATGCTGTTTGAGGAGAGCCTTATGAATTATCTGAAAAGGAGGAATAAACGTGGAAAGCACTCTGATTCTTATAAAGCCTGATGGAATTGAAAGGGGATTTATTGGGGAAATAATCGGGAGACTTGAAAGAAAAGGTTTGAATATAACGGCTATGAAAATGATGAAAATGTCGAGAAAGCTGGCTGAAGAACATTACGCGGAACACATAGGGAAACCTTTTTACGAAAAATTGGTGAAATTCATGACAAGTGGCCCTATAATCGCGATAGTGGTAGAAGGTAGAGAATCCGTGAAAGTTGTGAGAACTCTTTGTGGCGCAACCGATCCGGTTGAAGCGTTACCAGGAACTATAAGAGGTGATTTATCCGTTCAGGAGCCTGCCAACACCATCCATGCATCTGATTCGATCGAGGCTGCGAAGAGAGAAATAAAGAGGTTTTTTCCAGATTTAAGGAGTAAAGAAAGTGCTAAAAAAGAAGATGTCCAAAGAGAAGTTGAAAAATTCAAAAGAGAGAACGCTTCTTTAAGAAAAAGGGCAGAGTGGTACGAATCACAGTCTCAAAAAATGGAAGAACTCATTGGACAATACAACGATCTGGTAAAAAAAGAATTCGACAATGTGGAAAATGTCGTGGGGGGAATGGGGACTCGCGAAGTCATCGATCCGGTAACACGTGTTTACTCAAGGGATCACATGTTGAATTATTTGAATTTCTTTCATTCTAAAGCCTTTCAAGAAGATATAAAGTACTCTTTGATATTTGTTGACATAGATGATTTCGAAAAGAAAACATCCGAACTAAGCCAAGAGGACGAGAAACTTGTGCTAAGGGAGATCGGAAAATTTTTAAAAGAAATGGTGAGAGTTCCCCTTGACACGATTTCAAGGCTTGGAAATGATGAATTTCTTATATTGTTAACTGAAATTTCAAAGCAAGACTCTATCAACGTAGCCGAAAGGATCAACATGAGTTGTTCCGAAAGAAAATTCAAAGCCGGCGCCGCATCACTACAATTCACTTGTACAGTTTCAATCGTATATTTTCCTGATGATGAAACGCAGCTTTCCAATTTGCTTGACACAGGTGAAAAGCTTATAGAAACTGGTAAAAAACGGGGAAAGAACAAAGTGATGTTTCTTTGAGATCGAAGAAAGGGTTGGTCTTGCTTGAAAGATTTACTCATATTGAAATTCAAAGGCCGGAGTAAGATCACGGTTGAAGGATATGCCGGTTATTTTGTTATAAAGAAGAACAGTGGTATAAAGTATAAGGTGTTACAATATCCGATGTCATTCTCATCTATTGTAAATTGCGATGTGAAAGAGTCTTTTAAGGTGTTTCAAAGAAAGCTATCTGATTCTACAACGAAATTGACGCGTGATTCATCTCAATTCAAATCGGTTAATTACGAGCTCAACAGATATGTGAAGGGAAAAACGATCAAGGATATGGCTTTTGGAGCCAAATTGTTGACCGCGAATAAAATAAAAGATAAAGAGGTGATAAGAACACTCGTAAAAGACTTCTTCGAAGACTGGGTCGAAGATTTGAGTTTGAACATCGAAATCGAAGAGGTGAATTATTCAGAATTTTCAAAGCAGTTTTCGAGATTTAACACACCTGATGATGTGATGAATTTGTTAGAACGTGGTGATTTAAATGGACTTTCCGAGGCTTATCCAATAGTGGATCCAATTAATGGAAAGCCCATAAATCGTTTTGGTGTGGGAGAACAGATCTACTTCACGATTTTAAAGTTTTCTGATGATGATTCGAAAAGTAGAATTTTAGAAGCGTTTCCAAATGATTTTAACGAATCCGGAGAAAATCTTAACCCTTTGATTGGAATGATCGTATCAAAAGAACTGGCTGGAAATGATTTCTTTTTGATAAAGATAGAATGTGAGGGCGTACGTTTCAAATCCGTTGTTTACAACGGCGTGAATATCATGGAAGAAAGTGTAAGAGTTCCTAAGGTAAGAGAAAAAATGAAAAAAAATACTTATGATTCACGAAAACGTGAAGAATTGGAGATAGAAAAAGAAAAACTCAATATTTTGGATCTCACAGTTGCTCTAATCTTGGTAAGCGGAGTGGTGTTAGTCGTGATGATTTTAATCTACTTTTTCTTTTGGAAATGAAAAATGAATAAAGGAAGCATTCTTCTTGAATCAATGATTTTTATGCTGTTATCCTTTCTTTTATTTTCATTGGTGATGGATGCAATGGATGGAATGTGGCATCGTCAAAAGATCATAGAGATGAATTCTCAAGACCTTGCTTTCTTGATATCCGCTTCAAATGTTTTTTCGATTCCAAATGCTGATATCCCGACTGATATGAAAAAAGAGTTGGTAACATTTCACGATGCAAGTGGGGGGGCTTTGTACGAATACACCTGTAAATCCGATGGAAAGAGGCTTTTTTTTCAAATCCGGCACGATTCTAATGCAACTGCTCGTGGCACTTACGATTTACACGATCGCACTGACGATCGTTTTTGAATCCGTTTCGATTTTATCCCGAAATACTTTGATGATTTCTGGTGAACAGCAGAAGGTAGAAGAGTTTGAAAATATAATGTTTTATCTTAACAAAGAAACACATGGAAAAGTTTTTTCTTTAATACGGCATGCCAACTGGTCCATCTTGTTGCTGAATGAAGAGCCTGTTGTCGGGTTTGAAATTTTGAGTGGAGAAGTTAGTACGATTAGAAGAATCGTGGCAAAGGGGAATTTGAGCTTTTCAAGATTATGCTCCATTAAATTTGGCCTTCATTACGTTAACACGCACTTTAGCGGGTTTAACACGATTTACAGCGGAAAGGAAAGTGTCGATTTCAAAATTGTCGGGGATTCACACATCATTTTCAACTTCGGAGAGAAAAAATTCTATTTGAGATGATTTCATGATAAGATACGTTTGATGTAGGTGTTGAATTTCAAAGGAGAATGACCTATTTTGATAAAAGTTGAGGGAATTTCTTATCCAACGATCAGTGATCTCCTAAAAATGCCAGAAAACGAAAGAAGAACAGAAAATTACGTGGACTCCAAAAGAGGCATTTTTTTAATAATTTCTGCGACTACAAGAACATCCTCAAATGGGAAAAAGTACACTGAAGCTGTGGCGGCTGATGAAAAAACGACTTTTCAAGTAAAAATTTGGGATGTTGTGGAATCGGGAAACCTTGTTTTCGCCGATTATGAATACAATTCTGGCTTCCGCTCTTTTTCTTTGAGACCTAAGAAAATTTCAAGCGCAAATTCCGTACCTCAAATTGCTCAAAAATTGATACCACATTTTGAAAATATCGACACTTTGAATAGGTGCTTGGAATATCTTGTGAAAAGTGTGAAAAATCAATTTCTGAGAAAATTGCTTGAAGAGATCTTTTTCAACGATCGTGAATTTCGTGAATCTTTTATAAAAGCCACGGCAGCTTCTAAAAATCACCATGTTGGACGCGGAGGTCTTCTTTACCATACCATATCCGTTACAAAGAACGCCCTGAATTTGATTTCAAATTACCCTTCACTAAACCGTGATCTTGTGGTCGCAGGATGCCTTCTTCACGATATAGGAAAGACTAAGACGTACACGTATGGACCCATGTTTGATTACACAAGTGAGGGGAAACTTGAAAATCATATAGTCATAGGAATAAAGATGCTTGCACGTTTTGTAGACAGAGTTCCTGATTTCCCGAAGGATCTTGAGATGATTCTTACGCATGTTTTGGCAAGTCATCATGGTAGTCTTGAATACGGTTCACCAATTGTTCCCAAAATACCAGAGGCCGTTTTGATTCATTTTGTAGATGAAATGGATGCGAAGTTAAGTGCGGCTCTTGAAGCGGTTGAAAATATTGAGAATGATTTTTGGAGTGAGAGAGTTGGAATTTTAAGGACTGATTTGTTTAAACATAAAATGTAAAAATATGAGAAGTTGTCTGGAGGTGCAGATTTTGAAGTATGTGACGATCACAGGTGGTGTTTTAAGCGGCATAGGAAAAGGTATTACCGCGGCATCCATAGGCGCGGCTCTTCAAGCGCAAGGGTTAAAGATAGATGTGTTGAAAATAGATCCATATCTGAATGTTGATGCTGGCACTATGAATCCAAACCAGCACGGAGAGGTTTTCGTTACAGAGGATGGATACGAAGCCGACTTGGATTTAGGACATTATGAACGATTTTTGCAAAAAAACATGACACATTTCAACAACATCACGGCTGGACAGGTGTATTCAAACGTTATAAGTAAGGAAAGAAAAGGTGAGTACCTTGGAGCAACCGTTCAAATGATTCCACACGTTACCTCTGAAATAAAAAAGAGGCTATCAGAATTAAAAGGCGATGTGGTGATCGTTGAAATAGGAGGCACCGTTGGAGACATAGAATCTGAGATTTTCTTAGAAGCGATCCGGGAGTTTTCTATGGAAAAAGGGCGGGAGAACTTCATATTTGTCCATGTTACATACATCCCTTATCTAAAAGTGACTAACGAATTTAAAACTAAACCAACTCAGCAATCGATTCAAATTCTAAGAAGATCCGGTATTTCGCCGGATTTTATCGTTTTAAGGGGTGAAGAAAAAATCCCGAAGCTAACTGTCAATAAGGTTGCTCTTTTCGGAGGAGTTGGGAAAAAAGCGGTTTTTGGTCTTGAAGATACTGACAACGTTTATTCTATCCCAAAGAAAGTTCACGATCTTGGATTAGATAAGCTCATAATGGAAAAACTTAGAATAAGACCTTCTAAAGATTTTTCATGGGATTATTCTTCGTCTGTCAAAGATGCAAAAGTGGCAATGATTGGAAAGTATTTGGCCACCGACGATGCTTACAAATCAGTCATAGAAAGTGTTGCGTTGTGCGGATACAAAAAACCAACGATGATCGATTCTGAGTCTCTTGAATCGATCTCGGAAGAAGAGATGGACAACACTCTTAAGAGATATTCCGGGATAATAATTCCCGGGGGATTTGGAAGTAGAGGAATTGAAGGTATGATTCGTGTGATAAAGTATGCACGCGAAAAAGATGTACCGTTGTTGGGGTTATGCCTTGGAATGCAGCTTATGACCATAGAGTACGTCAGAAATGTATCTCACTTAAACGATGCTAATTCAACAGAATTCAATCCTTCCACTCCATATCAAATCGTTGATATCATGGAAGAACAGAAGAGAATTATGAAACTTGGTGGAACGATGAGACTCGGCGCAGAAAAGATAAAAGTATTCAAATGGAGTAAGCTATACAAAATATATCTAAAAGAAAACATCTCGGAAAGGCATAGACATAGATATGAGGTAAATGTAAATGCTTTCGAAAATCTTTTCAGAATGAAGGAAGAAGATCCAATGAATAGGTTAAGCGTATCTGCCATGTCAAAATTCGTCGAGGCTATAGAATTGCCCCAAAATAAATTCTATATGGGTGTTCAATATCACCCTGAATACGCATCTAAGGTATCGAATCCTCACCCTATTTTCAAAGCTTTCTTGAGGGAAAGCTTTGAAAACGCGAGGCAAGTGGTGTGATCACCCTGCCTCGCTGTGCAGTTTTTTGATCCTTTCTTGCTCTCTTATCACTTTACCGTTTTTGGGATCCACAGCTTCACATTTCCCATCTACTATGGCTGTCGATATCTTTCCCAATCCAACCGAAGAACCTATAAAATTAGGCGTATCGAGATAACCAATTCTCAACGCTTTGTAGTATGTTTTCGGTTCCAAGAGGGAATTTTTTGAGCTTGAAAGTTCACGGATTTTCTCTGTTAGAAAGAGAGAATCCTCTTTAAGAATTTCAATTCTCTCGCGAATTTCAGGATCTTTGGAGATGTCAGGCAATCCTTTTACACTTTCCTCTATTACCCTTCGAGCGATTTTCAGAGATTGAATGATTTCATCGGCATGTGCTGCATGATCGGCCTCTGTAAATGCCACAACGTGAACGATTTGAGGGTTTAAAAACATCGCTTCGGCCACCGAAAAAGACAGTTGACCCTTTGCTTCGTCCATATCCGGTGGAAATGCCATAAGGCCCGGCCTAACTTCAGTTATCACATGGAAATTTTCATCTTCTAAAGTACGCATCAACTCTTTGACGGCAAGCATCTTTGCAAGATCCATCCTTGGACTGAGACCTGCTGGGGTGTTCATCATGTATTGAGAAACGTAATTTTTCACCCCAAGTTTTTTTGCGATGTACGCTGCGATGTATGCCATCGTGACGAAAATGGTGTCATGAGCGTTTCTCAAACTCCATTGATGAGGTTCGTTGATCTCCACTGGAAGGCCTTGTCTTGCATTCCATCTTATTCCTTCCATATTTTCTTTGAACGCATCCACAAATTTCCTCTCGCTTCTTCCATCAAGTTCGTTGTACCACGAAAGAGGTATTGCAGCCCAGGCGTTGTTTATCGTTTCATGAAGAAGTTTTGCCATTTCGATGATATGCGTTGTGCCTGAGTAACAACGCATAAGAGGGTAGTTCTCACTTCTACTGGCTTCATAGGCTTTTAAAAAATCTTGTTCATTTCTAAGCGGAACGCCACCGGCACCTGAAAGTTCTTTTTTCATCTTCTCGGGTTCGAAGAAAAATTGTTGAGCATTTTGATCTGGAGCAAGCGATATGATATCTAAAATCCCGGAATTAGAAAGTTTTTTTATCCCTTCTACCGTTTTATCAAGATTCGAAAGGCCGAAATGATGCCTTAAAAGTGGATAGGGAGCGCTTTCTTCAATTCTTTTGACAAGTGTCTGAGCCGGCATTTCGCCCTTCAATCGTCTTTTTTTGTTTCCATTCAAGTAATCTATAACTTCTCTTTGATCTGCTTTCGAGAATATCTTGTCGAAGAAATCAAACTCTTCTGCAATTTTGCCAACTTTAGGAGTTCCACCGAATACGAAAAGGCAGTTAGTCAATCCATATTTTGATATTTTCCTTTTTATCTCTTCAAAAATTCTTCGGGAAGTAGAAGGAGTAAGCCTGTAGCTCACGGCTATCATGTCAGCTCCTGTCTCTACTGCCGCATTCAAAAGTTTATCAACAGACGTCGCAGGTCCTAAAAAGATCGTATCGTGTCCAAGAGAGCTTGCCAAACCCAAAAAGGACAGTATTCCCGCTACATGAACACAATTTCCAACAGCAGCGCCAATGATCTTCACTTTGTCCTCACCCCACTTGTGATGTATTGAGATATTTCATCGATTTTCATTTTTCTTATTCCCATATCTTCAAGATTTCTTCCAAACGCCATAACGTCTATATCAACTAAATAATTGATCAAATTCACGAGAGTTTCAATTGCAGGAAGTCTCACTCCACATTTCTTGGTGAGATGGATCATGGGCACCAAACCTGTAATGGTGTCTTCTATAAGATATCTGTGTTGCAAAGTATCCGGACCTAAAATAGAGTGATACGCTTTTGTATTTTGAAGGAGTTCAAAGAGGTTGTTTCCCTTTGAGCCGTATACGTCTGCCAACCATACCGTTATAGGTCTAAGGCGAATTCCGAAACATTGACCGAGTTTTATTCTTTCTGCGTCAAGTTTTTCTATGAATCTTGCTATCGATGGAGTTATACCTTCAACATAATGAGTGTAATTCAATCCATTTTCAACTCTTCCGACATTGAAAACCACCGGTGCAGGGTGTAACATTGCACCGTAATTACTTAGAGAAGTGTAGAGCACATTTGAGGCGAGTTCTATCTGAGGAAAGATGTTTTTCATCATGATGTTTACTTCAAGGGATTTTTCAGAAGGTATCGTAGCCATGTGCACGTTCTTCTTAACGCCGTAATATCTCACTTTTGCTCCATCTTGTGTGACGCGCGTTGCAAAAAGAGACGTTTCAAATTCTCCTATTGTGATTTTAAGATCTTTTTTTGTATTTTCAACAACTTTTTTAAATATAAGGGCACCACCGGTTCTTCCTGGATGTAAGAGAACCACCTGATCGTTTTCTAAAGTCTGAGCCAGTTTTTGGGCCACTTCAGCGTGAGCGGTTGAAACTGTCGAAACGATTATCACATCGGCTCCGTTCACAGCTTCTTTTAAGTCGGTTGTGAGCATGTCTATATGCTGGGTGCTTGAAAACACATCTCCAAGATTCATATCATGGTGTTTGAGATAATGGAAACGCCATGATGATCTATCGTAAAGTCTGACAGTGTACCCTTTCAATTTCAAATAACCCGCTAATGCCTGACCGGTATTTCCAGCACCTATAATGGCGAAAATCAAATCTTTTTCTTCCATATCATGTCCCCCTGAATTCCAAAGCTTTTCTGATTATGTGCTTTATCAGCCAGTCGTAGTCTTTCGACATCGCCCTGATCATCTTTGGGATATCGCTTGATTCGGGATCCAGGCCAGGCATTGAATTCACTTCTATAACGTAAGGAACATCCTTAAATAAGCGCATGTCTATTCTAAGATAATCTTTAGCTTTGACAATTTCAAAAACTTCTTTCGCAACTTTTTGAACTTTTTGAATCGTTTCATTTTTTAACGGAGCGGGGCATTTGTAAATCGTTTGCTTTGTGTATTCTTTTTTCACCCTTTGACTGTAATATTTTTCCACCCCTTTTGGTAAATTCGAAAAGTCTATTTCAAGAGGAGAAAGCGTTTTCAAATGTTCTCCAAATCCTATCAATCCAATCGTTAACTCTCGACCTTCAACATATTTCTCTATTAGGATAGGTTCGTTGAATCTTTCAAACTTCTTTTTTGCCACTTCTTTTGCCAAATCAACATTTCCACACAAACTTTCTAAGTCAACACCGATTCCCGATCCTTCCGCAACTGGTTTCACGATCAACGGCGGTGTGGGCATAGACCCTTTGAACTCTTTTCCATCGAAGAGTGCACATTCTGGTGTTGAGATACCATAAGCTCTCAGCAGGGATTTTGTTGTGAATTTATCGAGACATATGTAATGAGTATACGCTGGAGAACCTATGAAAGTCACGTTTAAGCCTTCCAACATCGCGGCGATATTTCCTTGAATAAAATCGTGGCGTTTCCCAATTGCCAAGCTAAACACAACATCGTTCTTTTTCAACTTTTCGATCAAGGAAGGTGTGAAATTCAAAATTTTTACTTCGGCAATGGTTTTTAAACTCTTCACGACATTTTCAATCGTTCTTAGACTGGCTTCTTCTGAATGAGAATCTTTTATGATCACAAATCGCATATATACCACCTCTTTACCATTATACTACTTGACTTTGTCGCTTGTATTATGATATCATTTAGGTGTATCTTAGATGATTTGATCATGGGATGTTTTGTTGGTGTGAAAGAGATGGCTTCAATTTTGGCCACATTAGTTGGGAGTAGTTGAGATGAGCTCTTTTAGGATTCAAAGTTTTTCAAAGTTGAATAGATGGTGGTGGAGCGACCGGTGTACTGGCCGCAACACTTGACGTGTATTGGTTTTTGATTTTCATATAACGCCAAAAGGTCAGAACGCCGGAGATTCTTTTTCAAGGATCTCCGGCTTTTTCTATTTCATCAGGAGGTGAGAAGAATGAGAAGAAGAGTGTATCTTGAAGTTGAAGATATTCCAAAGTACTGGTACAACGTTAAAGCCGATTTGCCATTTGAATTAGATCCACCGCTGGATCCCGAAACCGAGAAACCGATAGATCCGGAGAAATTGCACGCCATATTTCCAAGAGAGTTGATCAATCAGGAGGCTACGTTGGACAAAGATATTCCCATACCTAAAGAAGTTCGAGAAGCTTATGCCATTTACAGGCCAACTCCTCTTGTACGGGCCGTTGGACTTGAGCAAGCGCTTAAAACACCTGCACACATATACTACAAAAATGAGTCTGTCAGCCCAACAGGTAGTCATAAGCTTAACACCGCCATTGCTCAAGCTTATTTCAACAAGTTCGAAGGTGTGATCAACCTCTCCACGGAAACGGGTGCAGGTCAATGGGGAAGTGCACTTGCTTACGCCACAAAGCTTTTTGATATGAACGTTGAAGTTTTCATGGTGAAGGTCAGTTTTAAACAAAAACCGTTCAGAAAAAATATGGTCAATCTTTTCGATGGAAGCATTCATCCAAGCCCGAGCGAATTGACGGAAAGAGGCAAGAAATTCTTGGCCAAAGATCCTAACACAACAGGAAGTCTTGGAATGGCGATAAGTGAGGCTGTCGAAGTTGCGCTAAAATCTAAAAACACCAATTACTCTCTTGGCAGCGTGCTCGATCACGTCTTACTTCATCAGACGGTGATAGGCTTGGAGACAAAGAAACAAATGGAAATCTTTGGAGAAGGGCCGGATGTGCTGTTAGGATGTTTCGGAGGTGGATCCAATTTTGGAGGATTCATGTTACCATTTTTTCCGGAAAAATTGAAAAACCGTGAGTTGGAAATGGTTGCCTGTGAGCCAGTCGCTTGCCCTTCCTTAACGAATGGTGAATATCGATATGATTCCGGCGATGCGGCCGGATTGACCCCGTTACTGAAAATGTACACGTTGGGAAGAGATTTTGTTCCACCGCCAATTCACGCAGGAGGCTTAAGATACCATGGAGCTTCTCCCATAATCAGTAGATTGGTACATGAAAAACTTGTTAAAGCCATAACCATCGATCAAGAGGAGGCTTTTAAGGCTGCAAAGCTTTTCAGCGTCGTTGAGGGGATCATACCTGCGCCAGAAACAAGTCATGCAATTGCTGGAGCAATACGATATGCACGTGAAGCATCAAAAACGGGAGAAAAGAAAGTCATAGTTTTCAATTTCAGCGGTCATGGATTGCTTGATTTAAACGCATATGCAGTTTGAGGCATCAAGTTTACATGAAAGAACTAAAAAACTCAACTGAAATGTAAAAGTGGATAAAGATGAGATAAAGAACGAATTGTAGGATGGCCTTGAGGTGATTGTATGAAAGAAGTAGAGGAGTATCTTGATGAGGCAAAACTCGGGAAATATCATTTCAAGGCCATGTTCGTTTCTGGAATGGGATTCTTCACGGATGCGTACGATCTTTTCACGATAGGAATAGCCATATCTTTAATAGATCCATTATGGAAGTTGAGCGGTGTTGAAACGGGATTGCTTGGAAGTGTGTCTTTGATTTCCGCTTTGATAGGATCTTTTGTTTTTGGAAGGATTGCCGACAAAAAAGGAAGAAAAAAGCTGTACGGTATTGAAGCGATGATAATGGCAATAGGGGCCTTGTTATCGGCAATTTCACCCAATCTTACATGGTTAATTTTTGCAAGGTTTTTACTTGGAATAGGCATTGGAGGCGATTATCCGGTAAGTGCTGTTATAATGAGCGAGTATTCGAACAAAAAAGATCGCGGAAAACTGGTAAGCATGGTTTTTTCAATGCAAGCTATGGGGCTCATAATTGGTCCACTCATAGCACTTGGACTGCTTTCCTTGAATTTTTCTACCGATTTCGCGTGGCGCTTTATGTTAGGACTTGGAGCTGTCCCTGCCTTAATGGTCATATATTTGAGAAGAAAGATCCCTGAATCTCCAAGATACACTGCTCAGGTAGTCGGAGATATGGAAACGGCTACAAAAGCGGCGGTAGATTTTATAGGAGAAGTGGAAGTCCAAAATGCGGGAAAAAGCCACTATGAAAACGAGAAAAAAAGTAATACTCTTTTTGATTTCATAACGAATAAAAAGTATATGCTTACACTTATGGGGACTGCTGGCAGTTGGTTTTTGTTGGATTATGCGTATTATGGTAATACCATATCAACTCCAATAATGATAAATTCAATTTCTTCGAAGATGACACTTGAATCCAAAATACTGAGTTTACTTTTGATTTTTTTGGTCTTCGCACTTCCCGGTTATATATGTTCCATTTTTTTGATAGATAAGATAGGTAGAAAATTCATTCAAATTGTGGGGTTTGCAGTTATGGGAACATCGTTTTTCATTCTTGGAATTGTACCAGGTGTAGAACATCATTTCTCTCTTTTTCTAACATTTTACGGATTAAGTTATTTTTTCACCGAATTTGGGCCAAACACCACAACTTTTGTCATGCCTTCGGAGCTATTTCCAACTGAATACAGGGCAACTGGCCATGGTTTCTCTGCTGGTATAGGAAAGCTTGGAGCCTTTGCTGGAGTATTTCTATTTCCGATAACAACAAAATCCATTGGGTTGAGCGGCACTCTTATTCTTGTTTCGATCATAGCTTTCGCTGGAATCGTAACAACTTTGCTTCTACCCGAGCCAAAGGGGAAAAGTTTGGAAAACATCTCAAAAAAAGCTTTAGATCTTTCAAAGGTAAATGCACTTTCCAAGTAAATGATGGTATCATTAAAACAGGGGTGGTTTTTTGAAAGTTGTACTATCACCAATGGCAGGTATAAACGATAAAAGCTTTAGGCGTTTATGTCTTTTAATGGGTGCGGACATGGTGTTTACTGAAATGATAAGCGTGAATGGATTGATAAGTGGGAATAAAAAGAGTTTCAAAATGCTTCCTGAATCTGAAAAAAGAACCGTCGTTCAGTTGTTTGGAAATGATCCGGAATACTTTTCATGTGCCCTTGATTTGATGAGAGATCGAACGAACTGGGTTGATTTGAATGCTGCTTGCCCCGTTCCTAAGGTTGTAAAACATGGCTACGGCGCGGCTTTAATGAGGGATCCTTTCCTTGTTAGGAGAATAGTTGAAATCTTATCAAAAAAGGGTATCAAAGTTTCTGTCAAAATCAGGATGGGGTGGGAAAAAGAGAAAAATTTTTTGGACGTTGCACGTGCGGCATCTGATGGTGGAGCATTTTTAATTTCAATACATGGTAGAACTGTAGAACAAGGATATTCCGGAAGTGCAGATTGGAACAGCGCAAAGCTCTTGAAAGAAAATCTCAAAGTAAAAGTAGGTGTGTCTGGAGATATTTTTACCGCATATGATGCTGTAAGGGCACAGGAATTCACAGGTGCTGATATGGTGCTGATAGCAAGGGGAGCCATTGGGAATCCATGGATATTTCGTGCCGTTAAAAAAATTTCTACGGGAAAAGAGCCTACGATTGTTACACTTGAAGAACGTCGGGATATTTTTAATCGTCACTTGGTCGAAACGATGGAAGAACATGGCATTCATGGTATAATAATTTTCAGAAAATTTTTAATTGCTTATCTTAAAGGATTGCCTAATTCACACGATGTGAAAATCGAGGCTCTCCAAGTGAAAGACGTGAACTTTCTCAGAAAGATGGTTAACGATTACTTTGATCAACTTATCTCATGCGAACAAGGAGGCGTTAAACGTGGAAACGTTAAAGGTTAGTTCGAAATCTAATCCCAACTCGGTGGCAGGGGCTATTGCCGGTGCTTTAAGCAAAGAGCCAATGGTTGAACTTCAAGCAATTGGTGCTGGTGCCGTAAATCAAGCTGTAAAAGCTGTGGCAGTGGCACGTCGCTTTCTAAATGAAGGTGGAAAGGATATCGGAATGATTCCAGGATTCGTCGATATCGAAATAGGAGGAGAAAAGAGAACGGGAATTTCGATAAAAGTCTTCATCGTTGGAGAAGAAGTAAAAGCGGAATCACCTAACAAAGAAGAATAAAAGGTAGAATGGATGGTTTTCAAAAAGAAATAAATGAAATTGTGAGATCCTGCGCCGGGGATGAAGAGCTTCGGCGCGTTGTCTTGAATATAAACGAGATGAATTGTAAGCAGCGGGAGGAATTTTTGAAGAAGGTGAATGTTTACTTCCTTTCCCAAAAATCCAGCCTTGAGGCGCAAGCTTACAAATTTTTTGAGTTGTTGCTCAACGATGGAATTAGAGGCATCATCGTTGAGCGTTTGAAAGGAAGTTGAAAAGATGGCAAATTACCCAACAGGTTTAAGTGTAGGAGGACAAGCGGTCATAGAAGGCGTGATGATGAAGGGATTGAAGACCGTTGTGGCTGTTAGAAAGCCAGATGGTACCATTTCCGTTTCCGACTATGGAAATATGGAACGTCCAAAGGGTTGGAAAGGTTGGCCTTTGATAAGGGGAAATTTCGTGTTGTACGATGCGCTTGTTACCGGAATAAAAGCGTTGAACTTTTCTGCAAACATGTCCAGCGATGAAGACAATCAGCTGACGACAAAGGATATAGTGCTTTCACTTTTGGTCGCTTTGGCCTTTGCGATAGGGCTGTTCTCAATTTTACCGGTGCTGGTGACATCTATATTCGAGCCCCTTAGAGAAAACGGCGTGCTTTTCGCACTTGTGGAGGGGCTGATCAGAACGGTGATCTTTTTGCTGTACGTTTGGATTATAGGTTTTATAGCGGATATAAAAAGAGTTTTTCAGTATCATGGTGCTGAGCATAAGTCAGTTTATACGTACGAAGCGGGAGAAGATTTAACGGTGGAAAATGCAAGAAAATATTCCACATTGCACCCAAGATGTGGTACGAGCTTTCTCATGATCACAATGGTTGCTGCCATAATAGTTTTTAGCATTCTTGGTGCCTTTGGACCAATGACAATTTGGTGGAAGATGTTTTGGAGGGTGGTCCTCATTCCAATAGTGGCTGGACTTGCTTACGAGTTTCAGCGCTTTACGGCAAAGCATCTTGGCAATCCATTTGTAAAGCCTTTTGCGGCGCCAGGTCTTTGGCTTCAGAAACTCACCACGAAAGAGCCAGATGATGCACAGCTTGAAGTTGGACTGATATCATTAAAAGCCGCTTTGAATCTTGATTATGAAGAAAAAAAAGAAGAAAATTTGGAAGAGGTTGAATACAAAGAGGGTGCTTAAGCACCCTCTTTGAGTCTGAATTCAATATAGGATCAAGGGAAAATTCCGCGAAGCCTTGTTGCCGTCGCAACTTTATTTATTGCAACTATGTATAAAGCTGTTCTCATATCTGTATTGAACTCTTCATGGACTTTTACGCCATCTTCAAATGCGTTTTTCATTGCTCTATCAAGGGCCTTTCTAACATCATCAAGATCCCAAAAATAAGAATAGAGCCCTTGCACCCATTCAAAATAAGAAACGGTCACTCCACCAGCATTTGTTAAAAAATCAGGTACAAGCTTGACGCCCCTTGAACGAAGAATCGCATCGGCTTCTGGGGTTGTAGCTCCATTCGCTGCTTCTATAATGAGTTTTGCTTTTACGTTATCAGCGTTATCTTCCGTGATCGCTCTTTCTAAAGCCGCTGGAATTAAAACATCAACATCAAGTTCGAGAAGTTCCTCATTGGTGATCTTCTGTCCTTGATGGTATCCTTCGAGGCTTTTATGCTCCAGTGCATAGTCAAAGGCTTCTTTCGTGTTTATACCTTCTGGATTGTAATATCCACCAGTAATGTCACTGATTGCAACAACTTTTGCTCCATATTCTTGATTAAGAATGAGAGCAGTATAAGAACCAACATTACCGAATCCCTGAATGGCAACTGTTTTCCCCTTCAATTCATCACCAAGAAAATATTTGATAGCTTCGTTGGTTATAATGCTAACACCACGACCCGTTGCTTCCGTTCTTCCAAGCGAACCTCCCAATTCAAGTGGCTTTCCAGTGACAATGCCAAGTGCTGAATGCCCTACTCCCATGGAATAGGTATCAAGGAACCAGGACATTATTTTTGGGTTTGTGTTGACATCCGGAGCAGGAATGTCCGTTTCAGGGCCTATGAAAGGAGAAATTTCTGAAAAATACCTTCTGGACATTCTTTCGAGTTCTCCTTCAGAAAGTTCGTTCGGATCGACTTTAATTCCACCTTTTGATCCGCCGTATGGTATCCCGGCCACAGCACATTTCCATGTCATCAAGAACGAAAGGGTTTTTATCTCGTCTTCGTTGACATTTGGGTGATACCTTACTCCACCTTTCGCCGGTCCTCTGGTGGTATTGTGTTGATAGCGATACCCCGTAAATACTCTTACGGAGCCGTTATCCATTTTGACTGGGAATTGAACTCGCAATCCCCTTTTGTGCGTGGATAAAATTTGGCGCATTCCATCGTCCAACTTCATCAAACTCGCTGCCCTGTTGAACTGTTGAAGGGCGTCTTCAAAAAGGCCTTCATTTGCCATTATGCAACCTCCTAGTGTAATGATGAACACAAACTTCATCTTGATTCTAACGCTTTTTGAAGAAAATTTTCATAAATTAAAAATGACTTTATAGTAAGAAGACTTTTCACTTTTATCAATTTTTAACTTCAACTTATGTCTATTGTCATTATCGGTAGAATTTCTACAAAAAATTGGAAAAGTGAAATTTTCGTACAAAATTAACACTTACGTTCTTAAAAATGTAACGTGTTCAATACTATGATTTGTCGAATTCATCAAAATGAGGTGGGGCATCATGGAGATTACCCAAGAGGTTCGAGAAATTGCCAAAAAGGTTAAGAAGCCATTTGTTTTAATGGATCTTGACATCGTCGAAAGGAATTACAAAAATTTGATGGATTCCATTCCTAATGTGAGAATATTTTACGCGGTTAAGTCTAACTCTCATACCAAAATCGTTGAAAAGTTACAAAATTTGGGCTCATCCTTCGATGTGGCTTCAAAAGGAGAAATAAAAAAACTTTTGGGAATAGGAGTTCATCCATCGAAACTCAGCTTTGGGAACACCATTAAGAAAGAAGAAGATATAAGATTTGCCTACGAATCGGGTATTAATTTTTTTGCGGCGGATGCTGAAATGGAACTCGAAAAAATCGCTATAAACGCTCCACACTCAAAAGTTTATTTCAGACTATCCGTTGGTGAAACGGATAGTGATTGGCCCCTATCAAAGAAATTCGGCACGAATATAGAACACGTAAAAGATCTTGTTTTGTATGCGGATGCGTTAGGGCTTGAACCAATGGGTGTCTCCTTTCATGTTGGTTCGCAATGTTATGACAAATACAGCTGGAAAGTGGCTTTGATGAAAGTTGCCGATGTTTTTTGGTTTGCGCGTCTGCAAGGAATAAAAATGAGCACGATAAATTTGGGAGGCGGAATGCCTATTAAATATGTGCGAGACATTCCAACGGTGCAAGAGATAGGAGAAGTCATAAATGAGAGTGTTGAGGAATATTTCAATTTCATGAACCGTCCAACATTATTTGTTGAGCCAGGAAGATCGATGGTCGGTGATGCTGGAACTCTGATAGCACATGTAATCTTGAGATCTACAAAAGATATGAAAGACTGGGTGTACCTTGATGCTGGAGTCTATCATGGTTTGATGGAAACGATAGAGGATTTGAAATACAAAGTGATCGTGGATGGAAAAGAAGATCATCTTACCAAAACTTTCACTTTAGCAGGTCCAACTTGTGATAGCGTGGATGTTATCTACGATGATGTAGATCTACCGGAGGATATAACGCTTAACGATGTTGTCTATTTTTTAAATGCAGGCGCTTACACGGTGGATTACAGTACCAATTTCAACGGTATTGAAGGACCAACAGAGATTTTTATGGATGAAATTTTTAAAAAAGAGGTACCACAAGTTGCCAACATGTGAAAAATTTGTTATAAGATTTTTTGTAGGTGACTTGTTTCCTGTGATATAATGTGTGCGTTAGTGGTACTCATTGACAAGACGTGAGGAGTGGAAAACTCGCGAAAATGTGGTTATAAAGAATGCGGAGGTGTTGAATTATGAAAGCAGTTGTTAACGAAGATCTTTGTATTGGTTGTGGAGTTTGTGAAAGCCTTTGCCCGCAGGTATTCAAACTTGAAGACGATGGGAAGGCTCATGTTGTTGCGGATGATTGCAGTGCAGGTTGCTGTGAAGATGCAAAAGACTCTTGTCCAGTTGGTGCCATTTCGCTTGAAGAGTAACGAACTTTGAGGGCGGGAATGATTCCCGCCCTTTGTCTGTTTGAATGTTGACGTTGCATTTGCAAAGCACAAGATGCTTGCACTTTTGGAAAGGGGAATTGGAAAGATGTCAAGGAAATGTGATATTTGTGGAAAAGGCGTGGCAACTGGTAACAACGTCAGCCATTCACACAAAAAAACAAAAAGAACTTTCAAACCAAATCTTCAACCCGTCAAGGTTATGGGTAAAGATGGCAAAGTAAAACGTTTAATGGTTTGCACGAGATGTCTTAAAGCTGGAAAAGTTCAAAGAGTTTAAAATCGTGAGAAGTAGGAACACCTATGCGGAGGTAAATGTCACAAAATTCCTCCGCAATATTTTTGAAATTTCTCAAAAGGTATCTCTCCCAATCGCTTCCGTTTTAAAAGCAGATGCTTATGGTCATGGCGCTGTGGAGTTGGCACATGTGTGTCAAGAAAATGGAATAGGTTTCCTTGTGGTTGCCTTTTTAGAAGAGGGTGTTCGGCTCAGAGAGAGTGGAATAGTTATTCCCATACTCCTTTTGAATTATTTTGATCCTAAATACGTTACAGAGGTTGTAGCTCATGATCTGGCAATCACGGTTTACTCTTTTGAACAGATGAATGAGGTGTTGAAGAACCTCGAAGATGGCAGCAGATTGAAAGTTCATATCAACGTTGATACGGGTATGTCCCGGTTAGGTCTTGATGTGAGAGAATCTCTTGAACTTTACGAGTTACTATCAAAGGATAAAAGAGTGAAAATTGAAGGTGTGTACACTCATTTTTCATCGGCTGATGATCCGGAAGATACGATGAATTATGATCAGTTAGAGAAATTCGAATCGTTTCTAAGAAAAATCAAAAGGCCACGATATGTCCACCTTTCTAACAGCGCCGCTTCTACGATGTTAGAAAATTCCATGGGAAACATGTGCAGAATTGGAATAGCATCCTATGGTTTACAACCTTCTTCCAAAAGACATCTTGATTACATTGAACCTGTTATGAGTGTTCATTCAACCGTCGCCTTTGTAAAACATTTGAAAAAAGGACAAAGCGTTGGATATGATCACACTTTTGTTGCCAATAAAAATATGAAAGTTGCCACGATTCCAATTGGATATTCTGATGGATTTTCCACCACTCTTTCCAACAAAGGCAGTGTGTTGATCAATTCGTTAAGAGCACACGTTTTGGGAAGAGTGAGCATGGATCAAATAGTGGTGGATGTTTCACATGTGGGAAATGTTAAAATGGGAGACGATGTTATTATTTTGGGAAGAAGTGGTGATGAAGAGATCACCGCTGAAGAAATTGCATCTCTTGTGGGTGGCATGAATTATGAAATTGTCTGTGGGATTTCTGATAGAGTGCCCCGTTTTTACGTAAAATAAAAGTGAAAGTGGTGTTTAGAATTGAAATTCGGTGAGCTTTTTAGCGAGGAGTATTTAGAAAAACTTGGATTGTCAAAGAAGAATTTATCTGGACAAAAAATGGTTGCTGATATTTCAGAAAACGATGTCATAGAGATGAAGCTAAAGGTGGTAAGCAAGAAATTACAGGAATCCAGAGATGGCAATAAATTTTTGCTGTTAACTCTCTCGGATAAAAGTGGAGAGATTAGAGCAATAGATTGGTTTAACGCAGCCGAGAATGATTCCAATTTGAAAATAAATTCGATTGTGAAAGTTCATGGTCGGATTTTTATGTATATGGACAAATTGCAGATAAACATAGATAAAAACCGTGACGCTTTAATTGTACTGAAAGATGATGAGTACGATCCGGAGTTGTTCATATTGACAACCAAAAAAGATATCAACAAGATGTGGATGGAATTCAACGATTTGACAGATGAGATGAAAAATCAACCTCTTAAGGAACTTTTAAAGATTCCCTTTAACGATCAAGAGTTCATTCAAGAGTTTATAAAAGCTCCAGCCGCTATAATCGTTCACCATGCTTATCGCGGAGGACTTTTAGAGCATACTCTTGGTGTCATGAAGCTCTCTAAATCTATAGCTGAACTTTACCCATCTGCCGATAAAGATTTGCTGATAACCGGGGCTGCCATACATGATGTTGGAAAGGTTTATGAGTACAGGATAGAGCCGTATGGAATAGAGAGAACCACGGAAGGCGAACTCATTGGACATATCGTTTTGGGAACTAAAATGCTTAACGATTGGGCTAAAAAGGTATCGAATCTTTCTAAAAAAGATCTTTACCACTTAACACACATGATACTTTCACATCATGGTGAATTGGAATGGGGCTCTCCCACCGTTCCAAAGACACTTGAGGCCATGATACTTCATCATGCCGATGATTTAGACTCGAAAATTGGGCAGATAAATTCTTTGAAAGAGAAACATGGAAAAGCTGAATGGAGCGATTATGATAGATATCTTGGTCGAAAAATGATGTTGAATTGGAGTAATTTTAAATGATTTCAAATGATAAGGAGAAAATTCATGGTTGAAAAATTGGTCATAGTTGAGTCACCATCAAAGGCAAAAACGATCCAAAAATACTTGGGAAAGGGCTATAAGGTTTTATCCTCCCAAGGTCATGTAAGAGATCTTCCGCCATCAAAATTTGGTATCAAGATGGATAAAAAATTCATTCCTGAGTTCGAGATATTAAAAGGGAAAGAAAAGATCGTCAGAGAGCTCAAAGCAAAAGCTCGGGGATGTGATGTGCTTCTTGCAAGCGATAACGATAGGGAAGGCGAAGCAATAGCTTGGCACCTTTCAAATATATTGAAATTGGATTTGAAGAAAAAAAATCGAATTGTATTCAATGAAATAACGGAAAAGGTCATAAGAGAATCGGTAAAAAGGCCACGAACTGTAGATATGAGCATGGTCAATTCTCAGCTTACCAGGCGTATTCTCGACAGAATAGTTGGATACAAGGTAAGCCCAGTGCTGTGGAAAGTGTTCAAATACGGTCTTAGTGCGGGAAGGGTCCAATCTGTCGCGCTTAGAATATTATGCGAGCAGGAAAAGAAGATCCAAAAATTTCGTCCACAGAAATATTATGAGATCATTACCGAAATTTTCAACACAAAAGCCAAATTGAAGTTTTTTGACGGGCTTTCCCTTTCAAAAGAACCTTTTGACTCTTTGAATAAAGCACAAGAGGCTTTGAAGTACGTTTCATCTTCCGTTTTCAAGATTTTGGACGTTCAAAACAAGAAGATCAGCCTCAAGGCTCCCCTGCCTTTTAAGACAAGTACGCTTCAACAAGCTGCGGCATCTGAACTTGGATTTGCGGTTTCAAGGACGATGAAAATAGCCCAAAGATTGTACGAAGGTGTGGATATAGGGGGAGAGACTATTGCGCTCATAACGTACATGCGCACGGATTCCTATAGAATATCGGACGTGGCTCACGAAAAAGCAAAAGAGTTCATCCTTAAAAATTACGGCCAAGAGTACGCTGCTAAGAGAAAAAACGTGAAGAAGAGTGCGCTTTCCCAGGATGCCCATGAAGCGATACGACCAACTTATCCAGGATTAAATCCCGAACCATTGAAAAGTAAGCTTTCCAAAGAATTTTATGCGCTTTACTCTTTGATATGGAAAAGGTTTATGTCATCACAGATGACTGATTCTCTATATGATAAACAAATTATCAAAGTTTCTGACGAAAAAGAGCGAGCCTTATTCGTTATGGAATTCAAGAAGAGGACCTTTGATGGCTTTGAAAAAGTGGTACCTTCGAGAAACGAAACGAATGAGTTTCCAAATGTTCACAATGCTGATGAGGTGAAGATCGAAAGCCCATCAATTTCAGAACAAGAAACAAAGCCTCCATCAAGATACACAGAAGCTTCACTCGTTAAAAAAATGGAGTCTGTTGGTATAGGAAGACCAAGCACATATGCCACGATCATTCAAACACTTCTTAGTAGAAAATATGTTGAACGTGATAAAAGAAGTCTGATCCCAACATTCCTTGGAATGCTCGTTAACGATTTTTTGACCAAAGAATTTTCGAGGATAGTGAATTTGAAATTCACGGCTTCCATGGAAAAGGAATTGGATGGAATAGAAGAAGGTAAAAGCGATTGGCAAAAAATATTGAAAGAATTCAACGATGATTTTGTCAAGAATTTGGAGCGTGTTTCAGAAGAAGTCAAAAGTGGAAAACACAAATTGTCTCTTCCCACAGATGCTGATTGTTCAAAGTGTAAAGCTAAGATGGTTTTGAAATATGGAAGATACGGCGCCTACCTGGAATGTCTCAAATGCGATGAAAAGAAGAAAATACCAAACGGTTCTAACCTTCAATTCGATGGCAAAATAGTTCATGTAGAACTTTCCGTTCCTGAAGTGTTGAATGAAAAATGCCCCAAATGTGGTGCGCCTTTGGTTAAACGAATTGGGCGATACGGTGAATTCATATCTTGCAGCAGGTATCCGGAGTGTGATTACACAAGACCGATTGTGAAATACGCTCGAGGGCATTGTCCAAAATGTGGTGCACGTACCGTGATGCGTAAGAGCAAACGTGGAAAGATCTTCTACATGTGTGAAAACAACCCTGCCAGTTGTGATTTCATAAGCTGGTATGAACCATCAGATTACAAGTGTCCACAAGATGGGGAAGTGCTTTACTACAAAAAGAAAAAAGGATCAGAGGTGCTTTTTTGTCAAAAGTGCAAAAAAGAATACAGTATAGAGGATTTTCTAAAAGATTAGTTCTTACCGTTATTTCGGCCGTGTTGTTGGCCATTTCAATGCCAGGGATGGTCTCATCCGTATTTGTTTGGATTGGGATTGTCCCACTCTTTTACGTGTTAGAAGGAAGAAAATGGTGGAAGGGATTCTTATGGGGGTGGTGCTGGGGAATTCTCTACCTTGGAATCGCGCTTTATTGGCTTTTACCCACTTTGACGAGTAACATATCCGAATTCAACGGTTTTCCATCCAGTTTGGGAGTACTAGCTTTTTTTGCCGCGTTGGTGATAGAAGGAAGTTTCTTTGGGATCATTTGGCTTCTTTACGTATTGGAATCCAAATATTCAAAGAGTTATTGGATATTGCGTGCATTTTCTCTATCCTCCATATACGTTTTAATTGAGTACTTGAGGGGGATAGGCGACATAGGATTCACCGGTGCCAGAATTTCCAACGCACTTTACTCACAGATGGGACTGTTGCAGATCGTGCCGTTTGTTGGCACACTTGGATTGACCTTTTTGATATTCTTCATCAATTACTCGATCTATTCTGCCCTGAAGCGAAAAAGATTCACAGCGCTTTTGATAACAAGTGGCGTGATTTTGGCATTTTATCTTTCCTCTTATCTTGTTCCAAACGCGCGGAAGGGAAATGATTTGACGATTGGGGTTGTACAACCAAATCTCTCCGTCGCTCAAAGATATGAGATGACATCATTTCAAATTGCAAAAGGCGTTGATTCAAGCATATCTTCTTTATCTAAAGAAGCATCTCTCTTGATCTTTCCTGAGGGAACATTTCAATCGGATTTTGTAAGAACATCCGCATATAAAGATGTTATAAAAACGTTGAGAATACACAAAGTACACGCGATTATAGGTTACCCTTCGATAGATGGAAATAAATTTTACAACACCGTTGGACTTTTTGACTCAAAAGGGATTGAAGATACTTACTCAAAACACATATTAGTTCCATTTACAGAAACTCTGCCTTATCCACGATTTTTTGGTATGTTCGGTTTTCTAAAACTCACCCAGTTTTTCAGCCCTGGTAAGAAAAACACCGTTTTTAAGTGGGGCGACACGAAATTTTCTGTCCAGATTTGCTTTGAAAGCTATTTCAGCGAACTTTCAAGAGAATTCACGAATGAAGGTGCTCAGTTCTTGGTGACGGTTACCAACGACAGCTGGTTTTCTCAACCAGCTGCCTTAGAACAACATTTTGCACAAAGTGTGTTCAGAGCAGTTGAAAACGGAAAATGGGTAATTCAAGTTGCGGACACTGGTATAACAGGTGTGATCAACCCGCACGGCCGTGTGATCAAAAAAGTTCCTATAGAAAAAAAAGAAGAAAGCATTTTCTCGATAGTACCCAATAAAAAGCATACTTTTTACGATCGTTTCGGGAATTGGATAAATTGGCTTTCAATGTTTTTCATCATATCGGATACGGTGTGCACCTTGTGGAAAGCAAAAAAAGGAGGTCGAACATGAATTGGTGGAAGGAAGCGGTATTTTACCAAGTTTATCCAAGAAGCTTTAAAGATTCTAATGGAGATGGTATTGGGGATTTGAAGGGCGTAACAGAAAAAATCGATTATCTTTCCTGGCTGGGCGTCGATGTGGTGTGGATTTCTCCTTTCTTCAAATCTCCAATGAACGATTTTGGTTATGATATAAGCGATTACAAAGATGTGGATCCGATTTTTGGAAACATGTCTGATTTTGACGATCTGGTGGAAGAAGCGCACAAGAAGAAGTTGAGGGTGATAATAGATCAAGTTTACAACCACACATCCGATCAACACCCTTGGTTTGTCGAATCCAGAAATTCTCGTGACAACCCAAAAGCAGATTGGTACATATGGAAAGATGCGAAGAAAGATGGAGTGCCTCCTAACAATTGGGTCTCGCTTTTTTCTGGCACAAAAGCAGAAAGTATGTGGGAGTGGGATGAAAATAGAAAACAGTACTACCTTCATTTATTTGGAAAAGAGCAACCAGATCTGAATTGGCAAAATCCAGATGTTAAGCACGAGATCTTTGAATCGATGCGATTTTGGCTTGAACATGGAGTCGATGGATTCAGATTTGACGCCGCAGCGCATTATCACAAAGATCCAAAATTCAGAGATGCCTCAACAGGTGTGCAGATCAAGGAAAGCCTTTTTAAAAGCGTAAGGGATGTTTATTATTGGGACAGATTTTCTGGAAGACCTGAGACACTTTTGGCCGTTGAAGAGATAAGAGATTTTTTGGACTCTTATCCTGGTGAAAAAGTTAGCGTTGGAGAAATCTCGGCCGATATGGGACTGTGCCTGTATTTGCTTTTCACCTTACCAGGAAGATTTAGCATGGCATTTAACATCGATTTTATGGAGAAACTCTCCCTTGATGCAGAAAAAGTTAGACAGTTGATCAAAAATGTTGATACTTCCTTTGGAGATAGAGCCTGGCCAAGCTATGTACTTGGAAATCACGATAACTTTCGAATAATCAACAGGTTAACCGAGGGAATGGAGGCAAACCATGACACAAAAAAGAAAATCGCAAAACTTGCCGCCACGTTGCTTCTCACGCTTCGCGGGACACCATTCATATATTATGGTGAAGAAATAGGCATGGAAAACACCCATATTCCCTACGACAAAATTGCTGATCCATGGGGAAAAGCTCTCTGGCCTAAAACGGGTCGAGATGTATGCAGAACGCCAATGCAATGGAATGATGGTGAGTACGCAGGTTTTTCTGATGTTGAATCATGGCTTCCCGTGAATTCCAACAAATCTTGTGTGAACGTGGAAAACGAGATGAAAGATCGAAATTCAGTTTTGAATTATTACAAAATTCTTTTAAAAATTAGAAAAAACAACTTACCCTTAAGAAGGGGGAATTTGGAATTTTGGGACGCTCCAGAGGGTGTCCTTTTTTACACACGGACTTTTTTCAGCATGCGTACGGTTATACTGATCAATTTCACTTCATCTGAAAAAGAAGTTAACATAAAAGAAAAAGGGAAAGTTCTAACAGGAAGTGGAAAAAATACCGGCGAAGATGTGAATGGAAAGGTAAAGCTCCTACCATTCGAGTCTATCATAATAGAAATTCTGTGATCGCCAAGTACGCCATCGTGCAAATGATGGCGTACTTAGTCGTGCTTGCATTTTTTGAGCTTCGATCTCAACGTGGCTTTGCTCTTTTGATGACACCGTATGCGATAGATGAAACGATCAGATTCGCAACACTCGCGACAACAAGCGGCGGAACCAACCCAACATACAGCCCCCATCCTCCTAGGGGAAAGACTATCAAAGGGGATGCAATGCCGTTCAGGAATGTTGCCACTGCTATTGCAAGAACGAAGTTGATTTTGTAGAAAAATCGGAAGGCGAGAGCGGTCGCCATCATCTCGATAGCCACGACGATTGTAAGAATCCCAAGTGGGAAGGATGCGCTAGCGGCAATTATCACGTACCCGAATGCAATCACGAAAGCGCCTGGCATGTAGCCGAGATACAGAACCGCGAAGAATCCGGCTGCTGAATCGAAACCTATTGTTCCGAGTGGAGATGGTATTTTTATCAAAGAGCCAACGAATGAGAGAGCTATCAAAATTCCCATCAAGGTGAGTTTCTTCGTTTTCATTCCAACCATCCTATTCTTTTTATCTTCTTCGAATCCGCTCGAAATCTTCTCGCCCAGAAAACGGAGCAGGTCGCAGGTCCGGCGCTTTTTTTGATCCACTCACCTGACTCTTCGCAAATGAAATTGAGTTCGCTGTTTTTTGCGAGAATCTCCGCTTCGGCAATTATTCCACCCGAACCTGCTGGTATTATCTCTCCGATTTCTTCCTTCTTCATGATCCTTTCAATGTCTCTGATTTCGGCTATCTTTCCATCGTCTTCGACGACTTCCTTTCCGACCTTGGGAATTCCAATAACGTACACCCCGTCTCCTGATTTCGCTCCACCCAACCTGAGCCTCTTCAAAAATCCCACAACGCCTATTCCAACGCCGGTCTGAATGGTCTGAAAATTCTTTTCCGTAGAAATAACCATGGGTATCTTTCTGGTGTCAAGAAATTCTTTAATCTTCTCTATCCCAAGGTTGACGTACTCCTGGGAGTTCGTAAAAGTCGCGCTAACACTTAGAATTTTGGAGCCGAGAGTCATATTTTCGAGGAAGGCGACCTTTAAAGCTGCCATAGCCACGATTCGGATATCCACCCGAACGATGTCGGAAGTAAGTTTTCCCACACCGCCTGACGAGTCACACGTGTGGACAATGTATCCATCGTTGAATTCTGTAAGCACTGCGTCCCTTCTAAAATTCTTCATACGGACGCTTTTACCGTTTCAATAGAAAATTTCAGATAATCGTACCTTTCCGCCTCTTCGATTTCCATATGTTTCATACAGAAGCTTTCTTCGAAAAGCGGAGAAGTAAGGACGATTGTATGGAACTCTCCACCTTCTCCCACCAGATCGACTCCGGGATTTTTGCTTGCAAATTGCCTGACGTCTTCTGTAGTTTTGAAGGAATATCCGAGAAAATCCTTTGAAAGTTTCGATCTATCAGTCGCAATTATCGAGTACTCAAAACCGCTTTGAAGGATCTCTTCGGTCAAAGCAAGAGATTTCTTCCCGTACAGAGGTTCCACGGCAATCGCACCGCTCTCTTTGGAAAGATGTTCGAGCCACTTGTAGTGAACGTCGAGAAAGACGTCTCCTCCGACGATGTGAGAGATTCCGAGCGAGGATATGAATTTTGCAAGTTCTTCGCTTCCATGAGCCATGTCAAAGACGAGAAGTTCTTTTTTCATTGATATCGCCACTTTTTCGAGGCTTTCTATATTCACATAATGTGGAGATCTCCCAAGGCTCGTCTTCATAAGCAGAAGATAAGGGACATCAAGTCCTCTCTCTTGAGCTAAATGTAGGGCGTACAGTCCGTCTTTACCACCCGAAAAAAAGGCCATTCCTTTCAAGATCATCTCTCCTTTCAAAAAAATCGTTTTTTTCAAGCGCCTGGAATAATCTATCGTTTTCGTCTTTTGTTCTTACCGAAAGCCTGACTGCGCCTGAGATACCAAAGGATTCGCAGCTTCTCACGTGTATCCCCAGATCGTCGAGTTTTTGTTGAAATGTCATTGCGTTCCCGACTTCAATCATCCCAAAATTCGCGTCCGTTTTCATTCCGAACGCTTTGAACCTTTTTCGTTCCTTCCATATTGAAGGCATGGTTTTTTGTAGGAATTTTCCACCGTCTTTGATGAGATAGCTGACGAAGGCGTACCCACACGCTCCGATTGCCCATGGTGCTCTATATTTCCTGAACAACTTCGAAAAACTGGATTTTACGTACCCTACTCGTATTCCCGGCATCCCATAAGATTTCGTGAAGCTCCTGATTTTGATCGTTTTCGAAGTGCATATTTCGACCGGTTCTTCGACGAAATCACCGAATGCCTCGTCGACGACAACCGTTACTCCGGCCTCTTCCGCCTCTTCAATCCATTCTGCCGTTTCCTTTGGAACACAAAGACCGGTTGGGTTGTTCGGGCTTGAGAATATCAAAATAACCTTCTTTCCGCTTATAGATATTTTTTTGGAAAGTTTGAAGGAGTCAAAAAGATCCAAACCTGTATGGATTTTGATCGCACGAAATGATGCTACCCTTTTGAACTCGCCGTACGATGGGAAGGGTATTACAACCTCAGCTTCGTTCATGAGAGTGAAGCCGATTATCTGAAAAGCTTCAGTCGCACCGGCCAGAATGACCGCGTCTTTTCCGTACACCTCCGAAAATATCTCGTCGAGCCAATCGATGTGGCTGTATTTAGGCGAAAGTCTGCGACACTCTTCGAACATCTTCTCTGCCCATTTGGGAATATAAGGGTTTACGGATATCGAGAAATCGAGAAGATCCTCTCTCGGCGTTCCTCCGTGAAATTCCATTATCTCACCACCGTTACCGCTATAAAAGTGGCGAGTAAGATTGCCACCGAAGCGGAATATATTTTCAATCCTCGGAAGATATCTGACATTTTCGGGGCCTTCCCTTCAAAACTGTAAAGCCCTATTTTTTCGAACCATATGCCGAGAACACCGCTAAAGGCGCTCATGGGATAGGTCGCATTGATCTTGAGAGGACCGTATTTTTTCATAGCCGCGAAGGCCCTAACAGGGGAGAAAATCCCAAAAACCATACCGGTCAGCCTTGAAGGGATCAGGTTCAGAAGATCATCGGTCCTCGCCGCGGCCTTCCCGAACAACTCGAACTTTTCGGTGCGATACCCAACAATGGCGTCCAGGGTGTTGACGACTCTGTAGACAACGGCTCCGGCAAGACCGAAGAACACATAATAAAGAAATGGTCCTGTAACGGAGTCCGAGGTATTTTCGGAAAGGCTCTCAAGCGCTGCTGAAACGAGATGGGCTCTGTCGAGTTCTTTTGTATCCCTGCTGACTATCATCGAGACTTCTTTTCTCATCTTTTCTGTGTCTTCGCGTGCACACCTTCGGACGTGGCTGTACAGAGCTTTCACAGAGAAAGTCGATTTCAAAAGGAAGGCTCGTAGAACGATGCCGATTATCCCTGGAACGGAGGACACAGAAAACGCTATCGTGAGCCACACCCCTATGTCCGCAGTTAGAAGAATTGTTCCCATGAAAAATCTTGCGACTTTGGATCTGGATGGAATGTCGAAGAGTTTTACCATTCTTCCCATCCACACCACCGGATGGATCGCGTTTGGCCACTCGCCAAAGATCAGGTCTATCGATACGGCTATGGTAAAAACAAGAAATTCAGGCTTGAAAAGGATCAAAGTCCCATCTTCCTTTCTATCTTAGAAAAATCGACGTTTTTTTCGAAAAGCTCGGTGAATCTGTCTATCTCTTCAAAGATCGGCCAGTTCTCTATCATTTTTTCTGGAAGGCCCTTTTCCGCCCTTATAGAATTAAGGAACGCGCCGGTGAATTTCAAGTTCTGAAAGAGACCGTGGAAATACGTTCCCATCACTTTTCTAAACACCGCCCCGTCCAACCGATCTATCTTTTGGGAGTTGGATTTGTGGACACGCGCAAACGGTACAACTGATCCTTCTGTTACGCCGTGGTGGATCTCGTAGCCATCGATTTCAAAATTTTTTTCTCCAACCATCGCAGTTCCTTTGAGCCTGGACACCATCTTAAGAGGATCAAAGTGTGTCTTTACAGGAAGAAGACCGAGCCCCCGGGCGTGTTTTTCATCTTCTTCGATATCTTCACCGAGCATCTGGTACCCTCCACATATCCCGATGATCGTGCTTCCTCGCTCGTGCGCGCGAACAACCTCGTCTGCGAGGCCGGTCTCGATCATCCAGGAAAGATCGGAAAGAGTGCTTTTCGTTCCGGGAAGAATTATCACGTCGCCGTTAAGCGAGCCGGACTCTCTGAATTTGACGCCTGAGTTCCAAAGGAGTGGATCGAAGTCATCGAAGTTCGATATGTGCGGAAATCTAATTATGTCTATTGATATGTCCCCGATCGATCCTTCCCATGGGATCATAGAATCTTCCTCAGGAATTTTGTGGTTCGCATACGGCATCGTCCCGAAGAAACCGAAAGAATATCTTTTGGCAAGCTCGTCTGGGTAACTTCCGAGAAGCGAAGGATCGCCCCTGAACTTGTTGAGTATGTACCCAATTACAAGCTCTCTTTCTTTGGGGGCAAGAAGCTCCATGGTTCCGACGATCTGGGCAAACGATCCACCTTTTTCTATGTCTGCGACGAGGACAACCGGAATTCCGAAAGCTTTCGCGACCTTCATGTTAGAGATATCCCTTTCCTTCAGGTTCATCTCGACCGGACTCCCGGCACCCTCTATTACAACGACGTCGTTTTCCACCATAAGAGCTTTGAGTTCTCCGAGAGCGATCTCCAAAAGCTCATTTTTTCTGTCCGTCATGTAATCTCTTGCGGATACGGTCGCACGGGAAATGCCCTTCACAATGATCTGGGTCTTTTGTCCGTCTGGCTTGAGAAGGATAGGATTCATTCTCACCGACGGATTCACACCACAGGCGATCGCCTGAACGTACTGCGCTCTCGACATCTCGCCACCTTCGGCGCTGACAGCCGAATTCAAAGACATATTCTGGCTTTTGAAGGGAACAACCTTCAACCTTTTCTTTCGGAAATGTCTACACAGTGCCATGACGATAAGCGATTTACCGACACCAGACGAGGTGCCCTGAATCATGACGGTTGCGGTTTTTTTCATTCCTCTATTACCTTTCTTGACGGAATGTCTTTCTGATATAGAAGCGCTTTACTTCCCTCATCTCGGTAATGAGATCGTATTCACCGTTTAAAACTGATTTCTTCGCCAATTTGAGATCTTTGCGAACGAGCTCGTGATCAGCTTCCACCTTTTCCTTGCCGCTTCCAGTGTATATCTGAATGTCCACTTCGTCCTTTGCCATAAAAATCACCCTTTCAGAAAGGAAACTCCCACGTTGCACTTCGACATTACCTCCATCTTCAAATCTCTCGCCTTCTGGCTCAGGAACCCGTTGAGCGTGTCGAGCCTGTCATTTCACCTTCACTGGAATACCTGACACCATGAAGTACACCTCATCTGCCATCTTCGCTATCTTAGAGTTGAGTCTTCCGAGATCGTCAACGTATTTTCTCGTCATTGGATCGGCCGAAATCACACCCATCCCGACTTCGTTGGTCACTATTATCTCGTTGCCGTTCAGGGCTTTGATCAGGCCATCTGTCATTACCATCGGATCGAGCTCCCTGTAAAGGATGTTTCCAAGCCATGTCGTAAGGCACTCGACGATGCACACGTCGTATGACGCCGTCTTCTTTAGGATCTTATCCAATCGCACAGGCTCTTCGAAGGTCTCGAAGAGAACCTTCCTTTCTTCTTTGTGTTTCCTTATCCTATCTGTCATTTCATCATCGAACGGCTCGGCAGTCGCTATGAAGGCTCTCTTGTTTCCGACGTCAAGCCCTTTTTCGAGTGCAAAAGAGCTCTTTCCAGAACGTTCCCCTCCCGTAACGAGGATCAAGCGTATCACTCCCTTCGAACGATGTCACACAGCACGGCATCACTCTTTGAATTACCTATTTATGTTTTTGTACGCGGCTTCCAGAATGTTTATTATCTTGGTTTCCGGTTGTGACACAAGGTTTTCGTCGATCGCGTAGATATTAAGGAACACATTCCCAAAAAGTAAAAGTCGACCTCAAAAGGTCGACTTGGTTTCCCGGTTTTAACCATGCCACGAACACTTCTTCCGAGTGCTCAGGTTTGAAACGAAACAGGCAGGTCTCCTGGCTCCGGATCGTCCTCCATCTGTACCTTCCCAGTTTCCCAGTGGCATTGACACAGATTTCGTCCCCGGTTACAGTGGCGGGACCGCGCCGGATTTTCACCGGTCTTCCCTTTTAAACTTGCGTACCTGTAACGATGAAATTCTATCACACAAACTCAAGTTATGCAAGTATTAAAGGTCATTGAAAAGTGTAACATTCATGCTTGCGGTGTTGGTTTAGTTGCTTTGGAAATGTCTGTTACAACGGATAGTGTACAATAAGTGCTGTTTTAGTCTTATTAGTCTTAAAGGATACAGAAATGAATTTACAGCAATATCTTGGCATATCCTCAATTTTTGAATGGAAAAAGGTCTGAACTTGTTAGAACTAAAGTTTCTAAAAGGTCGGGAAGATTAGCGATATTGTTGATCCTAATTCCAGGCCAATCTTTGTAAAGATTGCAATGGTCAAGATGTACAGCTGGAATTCCACTTTTATTCGCACCTAAGACATCTAAGTAAAAGATATCTCCAACAAAGAGAGTGGAAAATTTTGAAAGATTGAGATCGTTGATTGCCATGTCAAAAATCCTGGAATCCGGTTTTTCTATTCCAATCACGTAAGAATCATAAATTTTTTCCATAAATTCGTTTAAGCCTATTTTTTCGAGTATATCACTTACCCTACCATCCGAATTTGAAATGACCGACATGGAATAACCTCTCATTTTCAAAATTAACAGAGTATCTTTAACGCTATCAAAAGTGTTTGACCACAAACTTAATTTTTTATCTTCTTCTGCTATACCATTGATCAGCTCGTTGAATTCACTTTCATTAACGATAAAGGTTTTGAGGTATTCTCTAAAATAACCACGTATGAAATCTCTTTGCCAAAGTTTTTTCCCTTCTTTTAAATACATGTCTATCTTATAATTCACTTCAAATGCACGCTTCATTAAT
>WGFY01000012.1 GCA_015491995.1 Mesoaciditoga sp. | reverse complement strand
GACCTAAATTTATGGCAACGATTGGGGGGGTGAGTGAACTTCCAAAACGCACGTTGTATTTCAAAAGGCTCCCAGAGCACTGCCATGACAAAGAGGATTCGATGCTCACGTTAGTCGATGAATTCGCAGGATATGGATCAAAAGGCGCGTTCGGGATCTCAACACCTGTGAAATTCAAAGAATCATTTGGACCGTTTACCGTGGCGCTGGAAGGGTTGAAAATCCAACCCGATTTTTGAGGGGTTAAAGTAACCATGCCACTTAGTCCACCTTTATGCCAGAAGCCGCTTTCGTCGGTCGTTACAGATGAATACTTGTTGAAGTTCATGATCACATTTGGTATGGGAGAATTCGACGGATCTTTGGCGTATCCAGAGAGTGTGTAAGTGGTTGTGGCACTCACGACATTCGACCAATCGGAATTCACATTTAACTTGTATGAAATCATTTTATAGCTGTAAGCCGTATTCTGTTCAACGCTGTTATCCGTGTAGGTTCTTTGATCTTTGCCCACCTTTTTCAGTAAGGTGAAAATCCCGTTCACTTCTTTGTAGATCTTAAAGCCATCCACCGCAGAGCTTTCAACCCAGCTTAGAGTGATGGAATTTGAAGAAACAGAAGACACGCTCAAAGATGGTGCCACTGGCTTTAAGAGAAAGCATCCTGATAGTGTCAACGCCATCAAAAGTGTAGATACAAAAACGACAATCTTAATTCTCATTCTTTTCACAGAACATCCTCCTACTGCAAATGTTTTTTCCCCTTCAAGTTTAGCATATCATCGCCTTTCAAAGAAGATTTCTTTTTGAATGAATGAGAAATTCAAAGTAATTTAAAGAAAAAGGCGGTAAAGCGGAGATATTCACAGATTTTACCTCTTAAACATCGTAAACACGCCGAGACATCCTTAAAACAGACTTGACAAAGAATGTAAACACACCTATTATAATTAAGTACTCTTGTACGTACAACATGTCAGGTGGTGAATTGATGGCAAAGCAGAAGAGAATGGAAAACCTTGAAACTGAAAAACAGAATCCAAAAACGATCAACATCGATACAATGTCCTCAGTTGAAATGGCGAAATTGATGAACGATGAAGACAAAGATGTCGCATTTGCCGTTGAAAAAGTGTTATCTTCGATATCACGTCTTTCCGACAAGATATCACAATCGATAAAGGAAGGTGGAAGGTGTTTTTACGTTGGAGCGGGCACTTCCGGCCGTTTAGGGATCATAGACGCTGCCGAAACGGTCCCAACTTTCAATTTGACTTATGGAACTTTCAGTGCCATCCTTGCAGGCGGCGAAGAGGCCATGATGAAATCCATTGAAAATGTAGAAGACGATGAAAGTGGCGGATCTTGCGAAATAGAAAAAAATGGAATATCTTCAAAAGATACGGTTATTGGAATATCCGCAAGTGGCAGAACGCCTTACGTGATGGGGGCTTTGAAAAAAGCCAAAGAAAAAGGCGCATTCACAGGTTGTGTGGTCAACGTGAAAAAGTCTGAAATCTCATCCATCGTCGATATTGCAATAGAAATTTTAACAGGTCCGGAAGTGATCACCGGCTCTACAAGGTTGAAAGCCGGGACATCTCAAAAAATGGTTTTGAACATGTTAAGCACAATTTCCATGGTAAAACTTGGGAAGGTGTATAAAAACCTTATGGTTGACGTCACACCGATAAATGAGAAACTCGTGAACAGAGCTGTAAGAATCATAATGACGGCCACGGGGATTTCGAGAGAAGAGTCGTTTAATCTTTTGAAAGAATCCGAAATGAGACCGAAAGTCGCAATTGTCATGGCTTTAACGAATAGGGGCTCAAAAGATGCTGAAAGGCTGCTTGAAATTCATGAAGGGAAGATCAAAGACATATTCATGTGAGGAAAACAGCACAGCACTTTGATTTTTTAGAGAATGTTTGGAGAGTGCTATATAAGAAATATGCTGATTGTCAATGTAAACGCGGGGTTTCTTAATCTCCAAAAGACCCTACAAATATCTTTTAAAAATGGAGGTAATCGTAATGTCAAAATGGTTTCGTGTGTCAACAGTTTTTCTGTTTTTGATGAATTTCGGTCTTTCTGTATTTGCTGTTAGCCAAACCATTACGATAGAGAAAAGTTTTGAGAATTCGGCAAAAAAATATTGGATGTACGGTTAAGTCACCTACGTGGTGATCAGCTGCCAACAAAAAATTTGGATTCTTTTAGAGAAATCACAATTGTTTTATATCCGAAGGTCACATCCGTTGCACCATGGATTCAATTCCAAAGAGAACCTGATGGATGGATATGGTAATCGGAAAGTAAAATGGGAGGTGTTTTTATGAAGAAGTTCGCAATTGTAATGTTTGCAATTGCACTCGTAATGGGTGGCCTTTTCGGCGCAACGATCAAGAGTGGGGGTACGATAACGGTCGCACCCACTCTTTTCGGACAACACGTGTACAACTTTAACCCATTTTTGAGAAGTGGGACAAGCTATGCGGCAAGAGGACTCATTTATGAAACTCTTTTCTACGTCAATCCGTATAACGGGAAGATTTCACCATGGCTTGCAGAAAGCTCCAAATGGACAAACGGAAATAAAACTTTAGTTGTCACCTTAAGAAAAGGGATTAAATGGAATGATGGACAGAATTTCACAGCCAAAGATGTGGTTTTTAGCTTTGAACTGTTGAAAAAATTCCCTGCACTTGACACCGCAGCGATCTGGAGCAGTGGACTCAATTCTGTATCTTTACTTTCTAAGTACACGGTTGAGTTTAACTATTCCAAAATCAACGTTCCTGCAATCGTCAATCTATCCAATGTGTACATAGTTCCTGAGCATGTATGGTCAAAAGTCAAAAATCCAGTGAAATTCATAAACCCAGCACCCGTGGTTGGTAGTGGGCCATTTTTATTGGATAAATTCTCAAATGCCGTTTTCACGATGAAACGAAATCCTAACTACTGGCAAACAGGTAAGCCGTACATAAACGAAATCCGAATTCCATCGTACACTGGAAATGAGACGGCAGATCTTTCTCTCATAAAAGGTGATCTTGACTGGGCTGGTCTGTTTATACCAAATATCAAAAGGGTTTATATTTCCAAAGACCCTCAAAACAACCATTATTGGTTCCCGCAGGGGAATCTTGTCGGCCTTTTTTTAAACAACAAAAAAGCTCAACTTAATAACCCCTCTGTTAGAAAAGCAATCGCAATGGCTATAAACAAGGAACAGATAGTTAAAATTGCAGAATATGGATACACCACGCCTGCAAATGTGGTGGCAATAAAATCACCTGGGTTTGATTACCTGATCGATAAAAATTTAAAGCCACTTTGGTACTCTTACAATCCTAAAGCGTCAATCGCCTTGCTTGAAAAACTTGGATACAAAAAGGGATCAGATGGAATATTTCAAAAAGAAGGCAAAAAACTTTCTTTCAGTCTTTACGTTGTAACTGGATGGACAGATTGGGTTACCACCGCTCAGCTTGTTTCTCGCCAGCTCAAAGCAATCGGTATCCAGGCTAACGTTTCTACGCTCTCTTTTGGTGCTTACCTATCCAACATTCGTGAAGCAAAGTACGATATGGCAATATCATGGGCTACGGCTGGATCTAATCCTTTCTTCTTGTATGACAACATGTTGAACAGTGCCAACATGAGAGGTAGCAACAGAGAGAAATATTCCAATGTTGTCACAGATGCGGTGCTTAACGCTTACAGAATAACTTCCAGTCCTGTCGAGCAGCAAGAGGCCATGAATATCGTTCAATTGATCATGCTTGAACAAACACCTTCGGTACCACTCTTTTTCAATCCAACTTGGTTTGAATACTCTACTAAACGTTTTGTCGGATGGCCGTCTCCACAAAACGCGTACGCCTATCCAGAAACAATGGGTATGGGGAAAGCCATAATCCTTTCTAACATTCATCTCAAATGAGTTTTGGGGGCTTTAAAGCCCCCAAAGCTTTTCAACTTTAGGAGGAGAAAAATTGAGATATATTCTTAGAAAAACTGGTTTTTTCTTTTTAACACTTTGGGTAGCTGTCACATTAAACTTCATAATACCAAGGCTAATACCTGGTAATCCAGCAGAAAATTTGATAGCGCGCTTTCAGGGTCAAATAAGTGACAAAGCGCTGCGGGCAATAGAAATAGCTTTTGGACTAAACATTCATGAATCGATGATCAGCCAGTATTTTTCATATCTTGCGAATATTCTGCAAGGCAATTTTGGCATTTCGCTT
>WGFY01000011.1 GCA_015491995.1 Mesoaciditoga sp. | reverse complement strand
ATTGGGCTGATGCTTTTTTCTGTTGAAAAAGATCTTCCTGTGAGTTTGACTCTTACAAGTTTGGGAGCAGTTTTAGCCTTTCTCTTCTACAACGTGAAACCTGCTAAAGTTTTCATGGGAGATGTCGGTTCTTTAGCGCTTGGGGGATATGTGGCCACGCTCGGTGCTTTGTATGGGTACGAATTGTGGATCGTTCTTCTTTTTCCGATTTTTGTCATAGAAGCGTTGAGTGATATCATTCAAGTGGGAAGTTTTAAAATGTTCAAAAGGCGAGTCTTCAAAATGGCGCCGATACATCATCATTACGAGCGCAAAGGGCAAAGTGAATTAAGAGTTACCGTCTCTTTTTGGATGTTCAATCTCGTGTTTGTAAGTGTGGTTATGGGGGTAATGCTATGCGCATTTCGTTGATAGGATTTGGGATTAGCAACAGAGCGATAATGAAATTCATACTGGATCATAAGATAGGAGAGATTTTCGTCTCTGATAAAAAAGAGCTATCCTTTAAAGATAAAGAAGAACTCTCAAAACTTGGGATAGATTATGAAGAAAATGGAAATACCGTAAAAGCTGCAGAAGCTGATATGGTGGTTTACAGCCCATCTGTAAGACCAGATGATGATGTTCTTAGAATGGCTCGCTCACATGGAGCAGATATGATGGGAGAATTGGAATTTTCGTGGAGGCAATCGTTGAAAAGCGCAAAAGTAGTTGCCGTAACAGGTTCAAATGGGAAAACGACTACAACTTCTTTGACGGATCACATACTAAAAGTTGCAAATATCGACCATTTTACCGGTGGCAACATAGGTATACCTTCTATTGAATACGGTAATGATCCGATAGCACTTTTAGAGGTGAGCAGTTTTCAGCTCATGGGAGTGAAAAATTTTAAGCCTTACATTGGAACGATTCTAAACATCTCTCCAAACCACTTGAACTGGCACAAAGATATGGAAGAGTACATATCGGCAAAGATGTTTCTCTCAAACGGTGATATCTTTCTTTACAACGCAGATAGCGATTTCATTCCTCCAAATAAAGGAATGACAGTTTCAAAGAATTTTGGAAATATCCGTGTGAATTTAGATGAAAACACATTCCGGATAAGCGATCAAATGTATTCTATACAAGAGTCTAAGCTTTTTGGTCATCATAACCTTTACAACGCTGCATTTGCTGCCGCAATTTGTACTTTTTTGGGTGTAAAAAGTAAATTCGTACGTGAGGGAATAAGAACTTTTATCCCACTTTCTCATAGACAAGAAAATGTGGCAGAGATAAATGGCATCGTGTACATAAACGATTCAAAGTCGACGACATCCGAATCAACTTTAGCCGCTCTTAAGAATTTCAGCAACTCAATTGTTATAATTGGTGGCAGACCTAAAGAAAGGGAGTACACGAAATTAGGAGAAGCTATAAAAGAGAAGTCAAAGTTCGCAATTGTCATGGGTGAGATGGTACCGATGATGGATAAACAATTGAAGAGTTTTCCACATACATGCGTGACTTCGTTGAAAGAAGCCGTAGAAGTGGCACAAGATGTGGCACGAAGTGGAGATATCGTCCTTTTCAGTCCGGCTGCCACATCATTTGATATGTTTAAAAATTACAAAGAACGTGGAGAAACGTTCAAAAGGATCGTGCTAAATGCAAAAAAGTGTCGCTAAGATACTCATCTTCCTCTCTGTCATCACGGTAATAGGGCTGATTGCTTTGTACAGTGCGAGTTACATAGCAGCTTACAAATATCCTTTTCCTCCACCTGATTATTATTTCAAGCGTCAGATTTCCGCCATAATCGTTGGAGCTGTTTTGATGCTGTTCACCGTTTTGTTCAATTACAAAAAACATGAGTCGTACACGGGCATTTATTATCTGATCACGATTTTTTTGCTCATGGCAGTTTTCTTTTCACATGGGGTGATGGGCTCTCACAGGTGGATATCGATAGGATCTTTTTCATTTCAAAGCTCTGAATTCGCCAAGATATTCGTACTCATTTACCTTGCTTCATATGTTCAAAGAGAAGAAGATGATATACGCACCCTTGTTGGTGGAATTCTTGAGCCTTTGTTGAAATTAAGCCCAATATACCTTCTTGTTTTCTTTGAGCCAGATCTCAGTACGACGATCTTTCTTATAGTGCTAACCTTGACAGTGCTTTACATTTCAGGAGCGAGACTTTTTCACGTGTTTGTGGTACTTGGTCTCGGTGCACTTACCCTTTTTGGCGCTTACAGTTCTGGCTTGTTACATTCTTATCAAAAAGATCGATTGACATCATTTTTGACATTTCTCACCACCGGTCATGCCAGTTATCAATCTTCGATGGCACTTTCGGCGATAAGCAACGGTGGGCTTGTTGGAACAGGACCTGGAGGAGGAATTTACAAATTTTACATGCCCGTTCAATTCAGCGATTTCATATTCGCGACCTTTGGTGAAGAATTTGGATTGTTGGGAATCTCGATACTTCTATTTCTATACTATCTTCTCGTGCGAGAAATAATTCATGTGGCATTGAAACTGGATGATATGTTTGCAAAAGTTTACATAACCGGTTATGGATTTCTTATAGCTTTTCAAATATTGCTTAACGCCGGTGTGTCGCTGGGAATATTACCGGTTACAGGTGTCACGCTTCCATTCGTGAGTTACGGTGGAAGTTCGATAGTTTCCCTAATGGGTGGACTTGGAGTGGTGATCAACATTGCTTACTCGCAAAAGGATTAAAGGAATTTTCGCCGCAGGGGTTACAGGCGGTCACATTTATCCGGCGCTGGCGGTGGCACAAAAAATTGAGGAAACGGTATCGATGGATGCCATATTCATTGGGGTTGGAAAGGGAGCAGAGCCAAGGATATACACCAAATTCCCTTACAAATACATGAAAATACATGCTGTTGGAAGCGATGTTGGAAAGATTTCATATTTTTACAAGAATTCGTTGGCCCTTTTCAAAACTTATATATGGCTGAAAAAAACAAAGCCTGATTTCGTTTTCACCACAGGTGGGTATATAGGTGGGATAGTTGGGTATGCTGCCCATTTGTTGAAAATACCTTTGTTTTTACATGAGTCTAATGCCGACGCCGGAATATCCAACAAGAAGTTATCCCAATATGCTGTGATGTCATTTTGTGCCTTTGAATCCACAAAGGATATGTTGATCAACGGAATTGTTGTTGGCACTCCTGTCAGGAATGGATTTTCGCTCCCGCAAGATAAGGATTTTAAAAAAAGATTTCCGACATGCGTGGGAAAAGCGACCGTTCTTGTTTTTGGTGGCAGTGAAGGCTCAAATGCTCTGGATTCTATTTTAAGGAAAACGGCATCTTCGCTCAGAGATATCGTTTTCTTTCATATAGGAAAGAAGAGGTTGAATTCGCCTAATGTTATCCATTTTGATTATTTTGAAGATATGCCTTATCTCATGAGAAATGTCGATGCGCTTATCTGTCGTGCAGGTGCAAGCACCATCGCGGAAATAGTGGAATCTTCCACTCCTGCGATTTTAATTCCTTGGAGAGGAGCGCTGAACGATCACCAAAAATCCAACGCACGCTATCTGGAGGATGAATTGGGAGCATTTGTTGCAGATGAAGATGAGATGAATGTTGATGATATGATCAAACTCATCACGAAAATCGTCGAACCTGATGTTAATCTCAAAATGTCTTCCAACCTCAAGAAACTAAGGTCTCAGGAACTTCCAGCTTGTGCGATAGCCAAGAAGATAATAGACAGTGTTAAAACTCAGTCAACGATTCGAAGGCCTTTTTGAATTTTTCAAAGTTATCGAATGAAAACCTGTAAATTGGTCCTTTTCCTCCACCTTTCAACCCCACGCTTTTTGCCCAGATTGAAACGTCAGCCTTGGGTACCTTTGGAACACAGATTATGGCTTTGAATTCTGAATACTTAAGTGCATACGGTATATCTTGACGGAATCTGCTTACAAAAGAAGCAACGTTTTCATCTAATTTCAGGATCTCTTTTGGCCTGATCTTTTTTGAAATGTAAATGGCAAGAGATTCGGAAGTTTTTTTCAATTTCAAGGATTTTTCTTTGGACTCCTTTGTCGTTTTTTTAACGCGTGCTTCCAGATCTCTCCATGACGCGTCGAAGATCTTCGATGTTTTCAAAAGCACTTCCTCTTTTAGCGAATAGTCATTTAGCGCATGTTTTCCAGCCACAAACCATAATCTTGTGAATCCACCTTTTATTTTTTCTGCATGTATGATCTTTACAATTCCAATTTCACCGGTACGCGATACATGGAATCCTCCACAAGCGTTGAGATCAAAATCCGCTATTTTTATAAGCCTTATCTTACCTGATTTTAAGGCTTTTTCTGATATGGATTTTCTCAGTTCATACATACTGACTTCTTCTGGAGCCAGTATCATTTCTCTGACTTCCAAATCAGACATGACAACTTCATTCGTTAAATCCTCTACGCGTTTCAAGTCAATGGGAGAATCTAAATCCACAGTTGTGCTTTCTTCTCCCATATGAAAGCCCACCGTATCAACGTCAAAGAGTTTTTCTATTGTGGCGGAAAGGATGTGTTGAGCCGTATGCTGACGTGCTATTTCCTCTCTTCTCTCAACATCCACTTTTGCATTTACATTTTGTCCAACTTTGAGAGAATGGTTCACCTCGATTGCTTCAGGTTTGATCACGATCACCTGTGCGTTACCAATTTTTCCCCTGTCTCCAAGTTGACCACCAAATCCATCAGGATAAAAGGGATTTTTTGAAAGTTTGACAAAATATTTCCCATCTTTTTCAAAGGAATTTACAACCTCTACAACTGCCTCATTTGGTTTTGTAAAGTACAAAAAATCATCTCCCGAAATCCGAAGCTATGTCTTTAAAGTGCTCTACGCTCCTGTCTTTTGACACTGATATAACGTCTACCCTGTAAGAGTTCGATCCGAGATCTCCAAAATTTCTTAAGAACTCCTTGGCGGTGAAGACTATTCTTTTGAACTTTCTTTTGTTAACACGCAAATAAGCGTCTTTCGAACCGTACTTCACTTCCACGAAAACAAGCGTTCTGCCGTCTAAAGCTATTATATCTATTTCTCCCAATCTTGTCCTGAAGTTGCGATTCACTATTTCGTATTTCAGGCTTTTCAAATATTTACAAGCCACATCCTCCCCAATTTGACCGTAATAAGAACTATTGGGCATGGATGGAAGAAACAGGGATGAGATTGTTTTCAAGTTTCGGAGCTTCTTTCAATATCTTCGAGGCATCGAATTTTATCGGTCGATCTTCTCTTAGCTTCAACGGGCTTTCGATTGGGCTCGTCATGGCTTGATACCCACTCACATCCACCTCATCAAGCAGTTTCATGTATTCAAGTATGTCCATCATGTCTTTTTTTATTCTTTCTATTTCATCGTCTTTCAACCTTAACTTCGATAAGTTCTCCAAGTGTCTGACCAGTTCACGATTTATCTGCATTTCAATTCTCCCCTTTGAAGATTTTCTTTGCCAAGTCCACATCGAAATCGTTAGATTCTACATTTGTCTTTATCACTTCTTTGTACAACTCTTCTCTAAGCACTTTGACACTTTTAGGGGCTTCTATACCAATTTTGACGTCACCATGCCCGATTGACAGAATACGGATGACCACATCGCTGCCTATCATTATTCCTTCTCCTGTTTTTCTTCTCAGAACGAGCATAAGATCACTTCCCACTTTTCAACGGATGTTTAACCGAGTATCGAGTGTCGTCCATTATCATTTGGATGCCTGTTGCTTTATCGAGATTTATTATTATCGGTGCTGCCAGATTCACACTTACATTCTCAGGGTGTAAATCGATCACGGCAAGGATTAGGATTCGACCTGCCTGGGGATTTCCCAACTTTTCAACGGTTTCATCGTCAAGATTCAGAGAGTAGTTTTCGACTATCAACCATGGATCGATCACAGGGAGAGCTGTTTTTTCATCTTCCAACGAAATGAGCCATTTTATAGGTTCTGTGTCAGCTCTTGATATGAGAGAGAACTTCCTTAAATCTTCGAAGCCAGGAAGACCGTTTTTGAATTCTATGATCTCTTCTTCTTCAATCTCAAGAATTCCAAGTTTTGTTTTATGCTTCACATCGATCACCTTATCTTTCTTTAAAGTTCCTTAAAACAGAAATCGATATTCCAAATGCCATGAGCACCACAGATGATAAGAGTAATAAAACGTTCAGTTCTTGAATTCCCTCATTTTTAAGCACATCGAACCACATCAATATTATCCATTGAGAAATGAAAAAATTTGCCGTTGCGGTGAACCAAATTCTTTTCGATTTAGGAAAAAGGTATCTTATCGCATATTCTTGTCGAGTATATCCAAGAGAAAGGATCGTGGCACGATGCGTACTATCATATTTGTCAACGCTTGGCGCCACGTAAGATACAATGTAGATGAAAGCTGCCAATATCATAAACACGCTACCAACCATATCAGCAATGTAAACAAAATAAACTCCTAAAAGCACCATTCCAAAAGGAAAAAGATCCTGAAAATATCTTAAATAGCTCTTGCTGATACTTTTTTTTTCCACGACTCGACTACGTGCAAACCATAGAGCCAAAAAGAAACCAGCAAAACTTATAAGCGCCGATCTAAGCGCCTCATCACGTAAGCATATCCACGCGCTCAATTAATCGCTTTCCTCCCCGGTTTTCACTTTCTTGAACATCTCTCCAATCGCTCCCAAACTCGAAAGAATTCCAGAAGTTTCAAAAGGTAAGAATATCTTGGTTGATTTACCATCAGCGATCGTTCCAAGGGCTTCTAAATACTTCACTGTAAGAAGATCTGGGGTTGGTTTTCCGGAATGTATGGCATCGAACACTCTCTTTATGGCCAATGCTTGACCTTCTGCTTCAATTTGAAGTTTGTATTTTTGTGCATCGGCTATCTTCTCGATTGCCCCAGCTTCCCCTTCAGCTCTAAGAATTTGGGACTTCTTTTGACCTTCCGCTTCAAGAATCTTCGATTGTTTTATTCCCTCCGCTTCAAGAATCGCGGCACGTTTCGTACGCTCTGCCTTCATCTGCTGACTCATAGCGTTCGTGATATCACTTGGCGGATCGATCTTCTTGAGTTCTACCCTGGTGATTCTCACGCCCCATTTATCGGTTGCCTCGTCAAGGACTTCACGAAGCTTAGCGTTCACCCTTTCACGGGATGTTAAAGTTTGATCGAGCTCCAATTCACCTATCACGTTTCTCAAATTGGTTTGTGCGAGCTTTATGGCGGCTGACTCGAAATTTTTGACGTTGTACACCACTTTGAAAGCGTCCGATACCTCATAGTATATTACGGCGTCAACGGCGACGACGACGTTGTCTTTGGTTATAACTTCTTGAGGTGGAACGTCTATGACGTGCTCACGCATATCCACTTTGATCAGTCGATCGAAAAACGGAATGATCAAATTTAATCCTGGCTCAAGCTGACGGTGAAATTTTCCAAGACGCTCAATGAGTCCTTTTTGATAAGGTCTGATGGTCTTTATGCCGGTTATCGCCATTATGAGTAAAAAGATGAAAATGACAACTGAAATTACCGTGATTCCAATGATTCCCATTCTTATTCCTCCTTTTTAACTTTCAACAAGGTACCTTCAACTTTCAAGATCGTCACGTAATCTCCCACGTTTACAACCGAATTGTCTTCTGTTAAGGCACGCCAAAGTTCTCCATTTATCTTGACCATTCCCTTTCCTTCGATTGGATTCACACGTTCCACCACCATTGCACGCTTTCCAACGATCTCGTCGATGTTGATCTTTCTCGTCGATGATTTTTTAAGCAAAGTTTTCATAACTATTGGACGCGTGAACATCAATAAAACTGTGGCAACCGCTATGAAGATCACAATTTGAAAGGTTAAACCGACGAAAAAAGATGCCCCAGCAGCGGCAAAAGCGCCGATCCCAAACCAAAAGATGAAGAAAGACGGAATGAAAATTTCGGCCGCACATAAGATCAACCCCAAAATTATCCATGATATCAAGTAAATCATCCCCATCACCTCAATTTAGAGTAAAGATCTTGGAAGGGTGAACGTACATGATCGGAACATCGATTTCGGTTTCTTCCATCGCTTTGTTGACAAGACGTTTGATTCTTCTCTCATATCGTGTGGAGATATGATAAAGGATCACCGCTTTGGCTCGAGCAGATTTTGCAAGTTCTAACACCTCGTCGATTGAAGAGTGGTTATTCCCTTTTCGGTCATTTTTGTTAAGAAATGTTGCTTCGTGAGCTAACAGATCGGTATCAAGTGCGTTTTCGAGTTTTATGGGAATGGAATCTCCACTTACAGTCAATATTTTGTGCTCATATTCCACGGTTATTTCATCTCTTCCAACATTTCTTACCAATTTCAATATTTCATCTTGGCACAAATTTTGATATTGAGGTTTGAGATGCTTCCTCTTTTCGTAAACGTTGTATCCAAAACTCACTTCGCTCATGGTATGATGGGTTCTAAAAGGTCTTATAACCCGTTGAGCCGAGCCTGTTCGGTGAAGAATCACTTCTTCACCGACATCCAGCGCTCTGATTGAGAGGTTGTACTTCAAGTCACTGTTGACCTTTATTATGAAATTTATGAACTCTTCAACTGATTTTCCACCTTTAGGATAGTAAATTTCCAACGATTTCTCTTTATCACCCATAGCGTTATTTCGTGTGTTAACGAGCCCCCAAAGCCCAGCTATATGATCAGCATGTCCGTGAGTTATGAAAACTCGCTTAACGGCAAAAGATTTGTTCCCTAAATAAGTACTTGCGCCTTCTCCGCAATCTATCAACATTCTATCTGGAGAGTAGTACATCCACGTAGAGTACAGTGCTTTAGAAGATATCATCAGCTTCAATTTTTCTTTAACTCCTCGCGTTCTACTTTTATTTTTATCTTTCCCGTTACGCCATTGCCAAACTTAACCTTAACATCGTACAAGCCAATGGCTCGTATTGGTTCCATCTCGATACTCTTTCTATTGAATTTCTCATCAAGGATCTCCGATATCTTCTCCGACACATTGGCAGAGGTTATCGCACCGTAAAGTTTGTCACCTTTTCCAGCTTTAGCGTGTATTACAAGAACCTTTTTCATCAAATCGTTTAATTTCTCATTAGCTTTTTTTACTTCTTCTTCGCGCTTCTTGGCTTTGAGCTTTTTCTGTCGCTCAACCTTTTTCATTATCTCTGGTGTGGCCACAACCGCAAACTTTTTTGGGATCAAATAATTTCTTGCGTAGCCATCGGAAGTCTTTACCACTTCTCCAGTTTTTCCAAGCGCTTTAACGTCTTCTAAGAGCAAAACCTTCACAAAAATCGCCCCCATATTTTAAGAGGCCGTTCACGGCCTCTTGTCAGTTCTTTGTATAAGGTATTAGTGCCATTTGTCTTGCACGTTTTATTGCCTTCGAAAGCATTCGCTGATGCTTTGCGCATGTTCCAGTAACACGTTTTGGTAATATCTTTCCTTTATCGCTCACATATCTTTTGAGCGTTCTTAAATCTTTGTAATCTATGTAATTAGTCTTGCTGGAACAAAACGTGCATTTCCTCTTTTTTCTCATTCTTTGTCTTAATGCCATTATTCACACCTCCATCAATTCAAAAGGGAATTTCATCGCTTTCGCTTGGGTTGTCAATATCATCATCGGCGTTTATATCTGATACGTTCTCGACTCCAAATTTCTCATGGGGATCCTTTGCCGTTGCTTCGGTACGTTTTTCCATTAACTCCACTCTGCTTGCGGTGATTTCAATGCTATTTCGCTTTTGCCCTGTGTTATCTTGCCAAGCGTTGTTTCTCAAACTTCCTTCAACAAGCAAGAGCCTTCCCTTGATAACGTACGTGCTCACGAATTCCGCCGTCTTTCCAAAGCACACGACTCTAAAAAAGTCAGCTTTGTTATCTTTTCCGTATCTGTTAACTGCAAGCTGAAAATTGACAATCTCAGTGCCACTTGTGGTGGCCTTTAATTCCGGATCGTGTGTGATTCTTCCCACGAGAATTACTTTGTTGTAGTTCAAAAGCCCTCACCTTCAGAAGCTTTTTGTGGCTCTTCAACGGGAGCTTCGGAAGTTGTGGACAGTGCTTCTTCATTTTCTTCGACAGTTTCAACCTTTTCTTCATCTTTTTCGACTACGGGCGGGTGTTTCTCGATATCTTCTCTTCTGAAAATCATCCATCTGAATATCTGAGGAGTGATTCTGTACATCTCTTCTAATGCTTTCAGGCTTAAAGGCTCTGCATCGAAAAGTATAACGGTGTAATCGCCTTGAAGGAGTTTGTCTACTCTAAAGGCTAACTGACGCATCCCCCATCTGTCGAAATTTCTTATCTTTCCTTTAACTTTTTCTTCGATCCATGTTTTGACACGATTTGCCATCTCTTCTCTGACGGCATCATCAAGATTTGGATCGATAATGAACATCGTTTCGTAGATCCTCATTTACTTACCTCCCACGGACTTATTTTGGCCCTGCTCAAACTCTCTCAGCAGAGCGGGCAAATAAGATTATACCATCTTTTTACGAAGAGTTCTTTATATTTTTTTTGCGTAAGAGTTTTCAACGTCAAAAAATCTCAAGGCATTTTTAACTGTCAATTCTTCTGCCTTTTTCAAAGGCATGTTGAAAAGCTGCGAAAGCAATTCGAGTACCAATGTCACATGTTTTGGTTCATTTCTTTTTCCTCTAACAGGTTGAGGGGAAAGATAGGGAGAATCGGTCTCCGTTAAAATCCGGTCGAATGGAAGCTGTGAAATTATTCTTCTCAAATCCGAGCTTTTCTTGTACGTCGCTATTCCTCCAACTCCTATGTAAAATCCCATATCTATAAAATCCTCAGCATCTTTTTTGTTACCGTTGAAACTGTGAATGACACCTCTAACTTCGTAATTTCTTGTGAACTCTTTCATATCCTCATAGGCGTCTCTAACGTGGAATATGACTGGAATTTTCAAACTCTGAGCCAAATTAAGCTGTTTTTCAAAAACATCTTTTTGGACAATTTGTGGAGAAAGATCTCTATGATAATCAAGACCAATCTCTCCAATTGCCACCACTTTTGAATCCTTGCACATCTCTTTCAAAAAGGAGAGCCAATCACCTTGAACTTTGCCTGCATCATGAGGATGCACTCCTACAGCGGCATAAACTCTTGAATTGGATTCGGCGAGTTTCACCGCTTTCATACTTGAAACGATATCGTAACCAACTTCGACGGCACACTCTATTCCGTCTTGCTCAAAACGTTCCAATATTTTGCTTCTATCATCGTCAAATTCTTTCATGCTAAGATGCATATGTGTGTCTATCATTCTAAAGCCCCCCAACTTTTTATGAATTCACGTGCGATGTTATCTATTTCACCAGCTCCCATGAACAGGTACACATCGCTTTTGATTTTTAGAAGTTTAGAAATCATTCCTGATCTTTTGATAAACTCGGATTCGATTTCATGTTTACGCAGCTCTTCGACTAAAATTTTCGGATCCACCTCATCATCTTTTTCGAAAGCTCCAAATATCTCCGTTATCAAAACTCTATTGGCTTTTGATAAGAACTCAGAAAATCTTTCATGTTCTCTTTTGAATCTTGTATAGCGGTGAGGCTCAAATACAACGGTGATGTTTTTAAAAAAAGGGGTGATCGCGTTCATTGCAGCTTCCACTTCTTCTGGTGTGTGAGCATAATCGCTGATGACCAACGGATCAAGTTGAAGTACTTCTAATCTTCTTCGTAAACCCGGATAATCTCCTAACGCTGACGCACAATTTTTCAAAGGTATTCCCAACAAGATCCCAGCTCCAATCGCAGCAAGTGCGTTTTTTGCCTGATGCATTCCCATAACAGGAAGACGAACGATCGCCTTTTGCATCTTGTACCTCACTTCAAAAAGTTGTTTTGAAAATGATGAATCAAGAATTTTTAATTCAAGATCCCCCTTCTCTCCAAAAACTATAGAAGAGTTGTAATCAAAATCGTATGGTGTTACACTTTTATACGCGTGTCCTAAGAATTTTTTAACGGATGCGAGCTGATTTCTTGAATCATTTCCATACCTGTCAAGATGATCGTAGTGCAGATTTGTTAGAACGGCTATCTCAGATTTTACATCTTTCATTTCAGGATCAGATTCATCGATCTCTGCGATGATCCTACCACTCCCATTTCTAAAATTAGAATTTTCGAAACCTTTGGAAGATGCACCACACAAAAGCGTTGGATCCAATCCGTTTTTAAGCGCTATCCATGTGATCATACATGTGGTGGAACTCTTTCCATCAGTACCTGTCACGCCGACAAGAGGATTTATATACCTCGAAAAAAAATCCATTCTTTCGAGCACTGGAATGCCTTTTTCTTGAGCTTGAACGATCTCTGGATCATCCGCTCGAATGGCAGAGGATCTTACCACAAGTTCTGTGCCATCTTCCACATTTTCATGCCCGATTTTTACTCTTATACCCCTCTTTTTCAAAGATTCAATCGTAGATGTGTTCGAGATATCGCTGCCGGAAACTTCGTTTCCCAAGGAATAAAAGTAGGCAGCCAGCGCACTTAGCCCCATACCTCCAATGCCAACAAAATGGATTTTCAAACTTTTACCGCCTTCTTAGATTCGAAATATCCAAGTATGCCTCCCAGCACGACTGACCACAAAGCGGCAAGGCCGATTTGATAGCCAACGGGTAGAGAAAAGGTCAAAGTATGTGCGGGTATCCAAAACCAGACGAGTGTCCAAATAGCGCCTTTCATATTCGAGTAATTGTGTCTCCTCATAAACAAATTATCGAGAAACCTGTGAGCGTATATCATGATGGGGCCGAAAATGAGGTTAACAAACGTCGAAACGAAAAATGCGCGAACGATGAGGATACTCTCAGCAGATTGTGGTAAAAGCTTTGCCAAAACAAGTGCATGTGTAAAACCGAAAAAGCCGACAAAAGCGTACTTTATCATTATTGCAAGAATTGACCATACCATCATTTTCTTCAACGCGACCGTGAAATCGAACATCTTTCGATGTGAGACTTTTCGTGATAAGGCGTCGCCCAGCGTTCCAAGAATTGCGAATTGGATCACGGCTGAAAACAAGGGATAGCTTTCCACGAATTGAATGTACCAATGCAAAATTCATACCTCCAACTTCAGATTTGACATGATTCTACCACGGCAGTCTTATTTTTGTCATCACTTTCAAAATCGTTCAAGTACGTCATTCACGTTATTTTTTTTGTGAGATGTTGCGTCGATCTAGATGATACCTTTTTACCATGTTATCGATCGTCCTACGGCTTACCGATAACTTCTTCGCCGCTTCTTCTTTTTTCCAAGAGCAGGATTTTAAAACCCTTTTGACTATCTCACTTTCAAGGCGCGCATGCAATTTTTCCATCATATCCCTTAAAGGTTCATTTCTCGCCATATAAAGATCGACCATTGATTCCACAAAGCGTTCTGTAAGTTCTGTTTTGGCGAATGCGTTTGGATCGTACTTTTCTTCTTTTTTCGTTTCTGGAGATTCAGAAAACTCAACGAAGCGCGTCACTATATTTCGAAGTTCTCTGACATTTCCAGAGTAATTATGCCCAAAAAAAGAACGCTGAACTTCTGAAGGGAAATCTTCAAATTTGATCGCGTATCCAAAATTCGTGAGAAAATTATTCACGAGAATTGGGATGTCATCTCGTCTCTCTCTAAGAGGAATCATGTCTATCCTTAATTCTGAAAGACGATGGTAAAGATCTGAGCGCATGTGTTGCTTTGGATCTTGATTGGTGGCAGAGTAAAATCGCACATCCACTTTTATCTCTTTATTCGAGCCAACAGGTAAGAATTTTCCTGTGTCCATGGCAACTAAAAGCTTTGACTGCACGTGTTGAGGCATTTCGCCAATCTCATCAAGAAGTATTGCTCCTTTGTTCGTTTCTTCAAGAAGACCTTTTTTGTTGTTATAAGCGCCCGTGAAAGAACCTTTTACATGACCAAAAAGCTCACTTTCAAGAAGATCCTCTGGAACGTTGGCACAGTTCAATTCCAAAAATCTATTTGACCGCCTGTGGGATATCATGTGTACGATTTGGGCAACCATTGACTTTCCTGTACCTGTTTCACCTGTCAAAAACATGGTGGAATCACTGAATGCAAAGAAGATCAGATCTTCACGAAGTTTCCTTACGAATTGACTCATGCCGGCCAAACGCCGTACCTGTTTTTCAACATTTGAAAGGAATCTGTTGAACCCACCGTCACCAAAGTTAAAAGAGAAGATCAAATTATCTCTAAGTTCCAAGTCAGAATCTGGTTTGTTCACAAACAACCGCGCCATTATTCCTTGAGAAACTGTGAAATCTCGTATCAATTGAGTCTGTTTCCAATGCTCTTCACCTATGAATATCAACATTCGCTGGCATTCTTTGCCACAAGAGAGCGCTGCAAGAAATTTTTCGACCTCTTGATACACATCTATGCTGTTCACCAAATTGCCCTCGTATTTAAAGGTTTCGCCTAAGTTTCTTAAAGGTTCTCCGAGAAAAAAAATCTTCATAAGGATACCTCCCTTCCCTATCAAAATTTTAACATATTTTATACCTTTTATGGAAAGGTATTTCCATAAAAGAATTTCTCTTCTAAATAGAGAAAAAGATTTCCGAGTTTGGAAACAGATTTCGTTGAATTTGATCACGTTTTCTCTATTTTACCCTACAATTTAACTTTTATTTCTTGGAATGAAGTGCGCTAATGAAAGTAGGTTTTTGAATAAAAACCATTTAAGGATGTGGGGGATTATGAAAAAAAGTGCATTTTTAATGCTGATGATTTTAATTTTGACGACTTTAACATTTGCAGTTCAAATATCGATTTACAAATGGAATGGCACCACTTCCAAATGGATGGTGGTGAAAACACTTAGGGCAACGGCAACCGGGAGCTTCTCAACTCATTCCATCGAAGGAAATGTGAATGGTTTCATTCCAATAAGCTTATGGGATCCAAATTATGGACGGATCAATTTCAATTTGAGTGTGGACATTTCTCAAGTGAAAAGTCAAATGATTTTCAAACCAAATGTACTTACCCATGTTTACGGTAAGTGGACGGTGGATGATATGTACATGCTTTTTCGTTCCAACAACAACATGAATGTAAGTTACTCTTTAGAAGGTGATTTAGAAGGGTATTACACAGTTCTGGTTGATAATTCCCAAAAGCCACCAAAAGATTTTAAAACGTGGAACAAGATCGGGGATAAATTGAATGTAGAAAAAATAAACGTGAGTTCTGGGACTCACAAATTTTATTTCTGGCTTGGATTCAACAAAACAAAAGACAAAGTATTCGTTGGGCCAATCGTTTTCGACACTTACATAGTGCCCGACATTTAAGGGTGAGGGGATGAGATAGATGAAGATACGATTCTTGATAATTTCTTTTTTGATAATTTCTTTTTCTTTGACAATGGCCACCGGGGTGAAGACGTTTAATTTCAATGGCTTGGGATGGTCGGCAACATCAAGCTCTTTGAGCACTTCTATTGGAGATTCTCAGGTGTTGACAGAAACATCTTCTCCTGTTGACGATCCTCCCGATGATCCACCCGCCACTCCAATGGTTTACATTTCTATTGAGCACATGAAGTTACGTGCCCACATAGATATGCCGGGAAAATGGATGTTTGGTGGAGTTCAAATCACGACAATTGCCAGCCATACCCCTATCAAGATAACTTTTACCACCAGTGGAGATCTGACTAACGGAAGTTCTACGATACCAACTTACTATCAAAAATATGATGGCTTTAACCTCAATTACGTACCGAATCAGCCTTTACACGCAGACGTGTGGAAGCGTGCAAGCCAAAATTGGCCAACCGGTATGAACGGATCTTTTACCGTACGAGGTGCCGGAAATTATTCTTTCAAATTGTGGATGGGCCTTGATGTGTCCAAGAACATTCCAAAAGGTAGTTACAGCGCTTGGGTGCAGTTCACCATCACACAAGTTCCATAAATTGAGGTGAAATGAGAGATGAAAAAATATCATTTGTATCTTGTTACCGTTGCGACGGTAATTTTTTTCTTGTCCGCATGTACCCTTATCTTTCCTCCTCCATCGGTTCCGACGAATTTCAAGGTGATTTGGAAGGCTTCAAGTGGCGTGGCGCTCTCTTGGAGCCGTGGCTCTTCAAATGAATCTGGATTTAAAATGGAGCGTTCCACAGATGGAGCAACGTTTTCACAGATAAAGAACATTCCCTCTAACATCACATCGTATACGGACCTTGCGGTTAACCCAAACTCCACTTACACTTACAGAATAAAGGCGTACAATTTCTCAGGCTCTTCCGAATGGTCAAACATCTTAAGCGTTAAAACCCTACCTGCAAGTTCAGGAAATCTCAAATGGAGATTTAAAACAGGCGACGGAATCTATTCAAGTCCGGCGATCGATTCAAACGGCGTTGTGTATGTTGGATCTGAGGATGGTAGCCTCTACGCGATAAATTCGAATGGCACCTTGAAGTGGAGATTCTTGACAGGTGGAAAGGTGTATTCGAGCCCGGCGATCGATTCAAACGGCGTTGTGTATGTTGGATCTGAAGATGGTAGCCTCTACGCGATAAATTCGAATGGCACTTTAAAGTGGAAATATCAAGCGAACGGTGCACCGTCATGTCCGTCAATTGGAGCGGCTGGCACCGTTTATATTAGAAGCGGGAGCGATCTTCACGCAATAAATCCAGATGGCACCGTGAAGTGGAAGTACTCCATAGGGCTGGCTTTTTCAAGTCCCGCGATCGATTCAAATGGTGTGATCTACGTTGGTGGTGGAGATTGGTATCTTTACGCAATAAATCCAGATGGCAACATGAAGTGGAAGTACAAAACAGGCGTGGTTTTTTCAATGCCACTCATTTCAAGCCCTTCAATAGGGGCATCCGACATCGTTTACATGGCAAGTGTGGATGGAAATCTTTACGCCATCACACCAAACGGGACTTTATCATGGAAGTACAAGATGAATGGCATAAAGACACAATCGAGTCCTGTCATAGGCGATAAGGATCGTGTCTACATAGGAGGACCAGATGGCAATCTTTACGCTGTCAGCAATAACACTTTAAATTGGAAATACCCGACAACTTATACTTCATCCGTGCCAGCAATTGGCGAAAAAGGAATTGTGTACGTAGGTGGAACAGATGGGTTTTACGCTGTGAAAGACGGCGCGTTGATATGGAGGCTCCAAACGTCAGAACGAATTGGCTCAAGCCCGATGATAGCCAATGACGGCACGATATACGTTGGGTGTGATGACGGTTATTTATACGCGATCAATTCCAACTCGCAAGGCCTTGCAAATTCACCTTGGCCCGCATTTCATCATGATCCATTTCATACAGGAAGGCGAAGATGATTCATAATCCTTGCCCGCAATGTCACCGTGCACCTGATGCAGTTAGATCAAAGTTTTTAACCCTAACGTCATTCCGGTCTTCGAGCCGGAACCTCGTTTTTTATTTGGAATGCCCTTTCCAAGATCGAATCTTTTTTCTAATCGAGGAAATCACTTTCTTAACATGGAAAAACTTTACCCATCTTTTCATCAAAAGAGCGCGTATTCAGTGAAAAAAGAGATCCAAGAATTTTGGCACGAACTTCGCTAAACTAAGATGCAAGGTGTTTTCAATCGCGCGAATGACACCAAAAGTAAGTTAGTTAAAAGTGAATCTACTTCCTGAAAGGGGTGATAGGTAATGAAGAAAGCAATACTTTTGAGTATAGCGGCTATTTTCATTTTAGGTTCGATGACGGTTATGGGTGGAAATATGAAAATTTTCCAATGGACACCTTCATCTTCTCCGGCAGCCTGGGCGGAAATAACCAATGACGTGCTCGCCGATGCGACAGGTTCTGATGCGTGGGGATTCACGATGCAGGCTTTCCCGAGTAACGGTTTTGAATACGATAACAAGACATGGATAGCCCTTGATGAGTTAACTCAGCTTGGTAGGGTAACGTGGAACTTGCATGTTAGCCAATGGATATATGTGAGAATCGGTTATGCTGATTTCAACATGCACGTGGATATGCCTGGTATATACACCGTTGATGATTTACAGGTTCAAGTAATAAGCAATGGCGGAATATACGTTTACTTTGCTTCTGGTGGAGATCTACTTAACAGCAGTAACGGAGCAACAATACCAACCTACCTTTCATACCAACCCGATCAAGATACAAATCCGGATGCACCGTGGACGGGAACTTGGACGAGAATTACGGACCTTCCTGGCGAAAGTAACATGTTTACATTGGCTGGTGACAACGAGTGTGGAAGTCTTGATACAACGTATTACATCTGGTTTGGATTCGATGTTGATGCTACAACCTGTAAAGGTAATTACACTACTTATGTCGACACCTTCGTACAACCAACTCCATGATCGAATAGTTGAAATATTGAGAGAGCCCTTATGGAGGGCTCTCTTTTCCAACAGTGCAGCCGTTTAAGTTTAAACATGGGGGGGTAAACGATAATGAAGAAAATGACTTTGGTACTTTTAAGCATAGTGGCGCTTTCAACTTTTATGTTGGCTTTAAATCCACCAGAGAACATACCAATTTACAGGTTTGAGACACCAACTGGCTGGGTGGAAGAAACAAATTCCAAGTTGGCCGATGCGACTGCTACAAATGAATGGGATAGTGGTGGATATGTTACTTTATCGTCACCTTATCAAACCTCAAGAATAGATTGGGAATTAGATATAAGCCAGTGGATATATGTAGATATAAAGTATTTGAAATTCAACATGCATGTGAATATGCCAGGAGATTATACGATTGGAGATCTGGACATCACAGTTAAAACGAATGGAGGGATCAACGTTTATTTCAGCACCGGTGGAGATTTGCACGATGGAAGTGGTCATATCATTCCGACATGGCTTGGATATTTAAAAAATTCGAATCAAGTACTTCTTCCTTCGTTAGGAGGTTTTAACACTTCTTTTGCATGGAATAGGATTGGGGATCTTCCGGGAGAAAACAATTTCATAACCATTTTGAAACCGTGTGGCACCATTGTGCCAGGTGAAATGGGTGAAGAAACTTACAAGATCTGGTTTGGTTTCAGGGTTGCAAACAACACGTGCAAAGGTAATTATTCCACTTACGTGGACGTGTACGTTCAGTCCGATCCGTGAGAAAGTTTTGATGAAAATATGAGGGTCAAAGAGCAAAACATAGAAGGCCCTCTAATTTGAAAGGGGTGAGAAAGATGAAGGACATAAGAGCTATTATTGTAGTCATATCATTTACTGTATTTCTTTTTACATTTTCTTTGGGAGCAGCATACAACTTGGGATTAAGCCCATTAAAATCAGAATTGATAATGTATCCTGGTGAAACGCAAGAATACGATCTGCGTTTGATGAACGGCACACTTTCAGACGTCGACTACCAGCTTGAAATAGGTTCTTTCAAGTTAGATGAAAATGGAAAATACATCTATTTAAAAAAGGAAGATGAATATAGTTTTTCGGCGGCAAATTGGGCAGAATTTGAGCTTAACACCGATCATATAGTTGTCGAAGCGCTAGGGCAAGCAAAGATAAAGGTCAAAGTTACCGTCCCCAGAAATTTAAAGCATGGCGGTGATTATTACGCGATGTTGTGGGCAAACTTTATTCCTAACGGACAGAACAAAACAAAAGAAGCAAGCGGTGCTGCAATCTCAATAGAAAGGCGCTTTAGATTTGGAAGCATTTTACACATAACCGTTAAAGGAAGACCGGTAAAATCAAAGCTTGAAATTGAAAAAATCGACATCGTAAACTTTGATGAGATCGCAACTGCCACGCAGAGAGGCTTGGAATTAGACGTGTTGGTTAAGAACGTTGGAAATACTTCTTACAGGCCCTCAGGCAATTTTTTGATAATTTCGCCAGAACGTAAGGTCTGGGGAAGAGGAAGACTTTTGATGAAACAGACCGATCTTGTCATGCCAGGGCTCGTCCGAAAGATGTACGCCCTCTACGATAGAAGTTTACCTACTGGTGAGTACATCGCAAAAGTGAGTGTGAAATCCGGTAAACGCTACATCGGTCAGAAAGAATATAAGTTCTCCGTGGAAGAATCAAAGGCAACTGCGAGATTGTTGGGGGTGAATTTCAAGGTTTCACCAACCCAAATAATATCAGATGCTAAAGTTGGCTATACGGAAATGAACAAAGTGGAAATTTACAACAAGGAGTTCACAACCGTTGTCGCAAGCCTTTCTGCCGTGCATGTCAGTATGGATGAAAGTGGAAATTTCACATTTGGCTCTTCACTAAATGATGTTAGAATTTATCCACCAACTTTTTCTCTTCGAGAGGATCAAAAACGAATTGTACCTTTTTCTGTTAGGATTCCAAGAAGCACAAAGGGAGAGTTCTCCTTTGCGCTAAAAGTTGATGTTTCCTTGAAAGAATCGAACTCGAACAGGACAGCCTATTACGTGCCGGTGATGATGAGGCTTGACGGGACTACGAAATACGGCTTTGAAATAACGAAAACCAAGAAGATCATCATCATCTCTTCGACTGAGACGAAAAAATCAACACAGGTTTTGAGAATATGGGTGAAGAACACCGGAAACACGTTCACGAACTTCAACTTGACTTACGATCTGATAGATCCAGAAGGAAACTACTTAACATCTCAAGCTAAGCATCTTTCTCAAACCGGTTTCTTGATATTTCCAAACTCTCAAAGATATGTTGATATACCATTAGAAGGATACGCCTTTAAGAAAGCCGGCGTTTACAGAATACCGTTCTTGTTGCTTTACAAAGCGGATAAGAACAAAGAAAAACAGATAAAAATGGAAGTGAAGTTCGAACTTACAGAGAAAGAAATACAAAAAATGGTAGAAGGGACGATCTGAAATGAAAAAAATATTTGTTTTGTCGTTTATTTTGCTCACGATCGTCACGTTTGCTCTTGGACAAAAACTCATAAACGAATCTTTTTTTGAAATGGATCTTAGGCAAGCGCTCACCCAAATTGCTTACGATACGGGTGAGACGATCATCGCGGATGATTTGGTAGGTGGTTACGTCACGATCGATCTTAAGGATGTAACCCTTGATAGGGCTTTGGATTTGCTTTTGATGTCCGGCGGATTTTCTTGGACTAAAATCAACGGGGTTTATTTTGTATCTTTGGCAACTCCAGATAGTGACAAATTCATGTACTTTGCCATCACTTCAGAATACCGTTCCAAAAATTACAAGTCCTCTGATCTGGTATCACTCCTTCCGCAATACATGAGAAAATACGTGAACGTTGCACCAGGAGATCCATACACTTTGACGATCACCGCACCAAAAGATATGTCAAAGAAGATCATGTCGTTGTTGAAACAACTCGATAAACCGCGTAAAGAGATCAAGTTGGAAGTTACCATCGTCGAAGTCAACGAATCTCTTTTTAAAAAATGGGAAAAAGATTGGGGATACAACACCGTCGCGACTGGAACGTCAAATTCTTTTTCAATAGCTGGAAGCTGGTTTAAGGTTAACATTTTGAACTATTTGGGGAATTTTACCGGGAGTTTCAATCTCAATCACACAAGTGAAGATCTCAAAGTACTTTCGGAATCGACAATTCATGTGCTCGACGGGGCGCAATCGAAACTTTATTCAAAGACAACGAGAATTTACCAGTACACGGAAAACAACACGGTTAAGTACCAAAGTATAGAAATCGGAGTGGAAACGGATGTGCTTCCGATGTTCATGGGAAACAAGATCGTGCTCAACATATCCCAAACTCTTTCGTCGGCTGAAGAATCCGGAGCGTCAATTCCATCAAGTGTTAAACAAGGAATTCAAACGTCCGTGATCATGGATCCAAACATGAGAATGTCAGTAGCGTCTTTGAGTTTCAAAACACTCGCGAGCGTTGAGTCAAAAATCCCCCTTCTTGGCGATATACCTCTCGTTGGGAAACTCTTTACGCAACTGAGTTACAAGAAGGTGCAAAAAAGAATTGTGCTTTTTGTGGCTTTGAAGGGTGGTGATGAAAGATGAAAAAGATGGTTGTTGTTACAATCTTTGTTCTCTTGATATCGTCGCTATCCTTTGCCACTTCTTTTTCGTATCAAGATACGGATCTCATGAGTGCACTCCACGATATTTCTCAAAGGTTCGATGTTCCAATAGTGGTTTCGAATGAAGTTTCGGGATGGGTTAACATCTCTTTTGAGGCTGATGATATTGAAAATGCCTTGAAAACCATATTACTTGGTACTAATTACACATTTGCCAAGCTCAAAGGTATTTACCTTGTTGGAAGCATCAACTCACCTGACGAGACACATGCAACTTTGTTCAAGAGTAAGGTTGTTTTCCTTAAGGACACGTATCCAAGCACGGTGTACGAGCTTTTGGGTGTGCTTTCAAAGTACGTCGTTTATTCTCAAAACTCAATGGTCATGGTTATCGATGCCGATGCTCAGACGACCAAGAAGATAATGAGCATGATATCAAAAATAGATGTGCCGAATTCCAACAGATTTTTCTCTTACGAAATTCACGAGATGACAGCGGATGAATATCAAAGGTTTAGGCAATTCGAGCAATACAACAAATCCGGGATCTTGACATTCTCAAATGTAACATTTGGCATTTTCAAAGAGATAATAAGCAT
>WGFY01000010.1 GCA_015491995.1 Mesoaciditoga sp. | reverse complement strand
GGTGTGTACAGCACGTATTACGCCACATCCACGTATTCTCATACTTACAAGTACATGCAAGGAACATCCATGGCATGTCCCCATGTTTCCGCTTTGGCTGCTTTAATGCTTTCCAAGGGAATCACAGGTAACTCTCTCATAAGATCCATACTTCATTCCACGACAATAGACTTGGGAGGAGTTGGCAAGGACATGTACTATGGCTACGGCCTCATCAACGCTTATGCCGCCCTTACTTACACAAGCTCTTGGGAACCTTTGATCATTTGGGCTTACGATGACAACAACAAGATCCTTCAAGTGACAAGTACAAATGATGACGGTTCATATTTGCTTGATAACGTACCGCCAGCGACAGTAAAATTGTTTGCATGGCAGGACTTTAATCACTCCAACAGCGTTGATGCTGGAGATTTTTATGGCTACTACGGATATAATGGAGGCTCAACATCACCAATTGCTTTCACCGTTCAAGCAGGTCACAATTATGGAAAAACGGTTCGCATCAGTTCATGGATAGATGATACGTATAAACCGATGATAACAAATGAGATCTTGAAAATGAAAGAAGAAGCGATACGAGAACATTACAAAGTTCTTCGTAAATGAGCGGAAAGAGGCTTTTAACCCCCCTTTTTGTCCATCATCGCTCCCTACTTTTTTTCGAATAGGGAGCGATGATATAATTTCTTATCATGAACATTATCATATGCAAAGTGTCTTAACAGTGTACGATCGCTGTTTCACACGAGAAGGAGGTTGTGATTGTGATCTTCAGATATAATTACATCCCTGGCGGATATAAGAGAGGTGAATTAAGAGGCTACATACAATACCGACGATATAAATACAAGACTCTTTACGTAGATACCATAAAAGGCAGAAATATTTTTAGAGATTCGTTCATAGACCGTCTATACGAAATGGGTCTTTTGAAGGAATCTTTGTATTTTTCTTACTACGATAAGTTGAAAAACATGTTCAAAGACTTTGAGATTTTCGATCACCTCACAGATGAGCAGCTGTATTATGCCGTGTACATTTTAAAAAAGGATCTTTTCGATATTAAGATAGAGAAATATCTTAGAGATAAAAGGAAGAATGATCTTGAGCGAATCATGTCCGGTGTGAACAACTTTAAAACGCCAAACGATCTGATAATGGAAATGATATTTTACAACGTAAAAAAAGATAAAAGGGAGCAAAATAGCCCGATAAATGGAATTGATCGGTTACTGAACGACTTCGAAGTGAGTGATGAGATAATCTTCATTGTGGGAAACTACAAACAATTACCTTTGTTGCTTGCTTTCTGCGAAAGATATTTGAAAAGCAAAAAGATCGAAATTTTGTTTAAAAACAACCCTGTTGACGATGAACCAGGGTACGATGATATCGATTTTTTTGAAAAACATGCCAAAAATTCCCATTACAAATTTCATGTTTACTCTTCAACCTCTTACGGAATAGATCTCACAGATAAAAGCTTGCGGTGGATATTGCCAGATGAAAATACGAGATCTAAATTGGTGGTCGGTCTTGATGAGAACATGATGATGACACTCGATGGAGCGATCTTTAATTATCATATACTATCAAAAGTGGAAAATATCAAAGCGCAAAGATATACGAACATTTACATGAATTCATCTAAGAAGATCCCCTTCGTCATAGCGTATGTGAAGGGTGGGGATGTTATATCTGATAGATATTATGGTGTTGAAAGAACCATAGGCTCGCTGTACCATTACCACATAAAGGGCTACAAAAATCATTACATGAATTTCTACTCCAACACGTACGATCCTGAAAAATTCACAGAATTTGACATCGAACATAGCTCCTTTTCACAGATAATCCTTGATAGGGACGAAAATATATCAAAAGTGATAAGACTATTTTTGTCAAAAGTGGATGCGACTTACATTGACTCTTATCATCATTTGGATAATTTGAGTAAAATAGAATACATTCCGGAGCAAAGTCAAAATGCCACTCTCGTCAGAGGCGTGTACTTCAAAGACACTTCAAAGGTTAACATCACACCTGCACTTGCCCAAGATTTTAACAGTGATTTACTGTACGTAAGAGATATGCTAAAAGATGGATTGTTAAAAGAGAATGGACTGTACTTTAATTTCCTCTATTTTGCAACTCGCAACATCGTCCGTTGGTACAACGCGCTGAGAAATGAAAATGAAAGGTTGAATTTCAATAATTTCTTCATAGGTTACATTCACAAAGGCGATTTCACAACTTTCCCCCTTTACAACAAGGCGTATATCAAATGCTCAAAAATGGGAGAGATATCCATTCAAAGGAAGAAACTTGGCGCTGGTTCTTTGACAATCAACGGCTTGACTTTTGATTGGAAAGATGAAGACGTGAATTCAACAGATAAAAGAAAGGACATCATCATCTTCACACCTTATATGAGCAACGAAAAGTTATCAACGAAAGAAACGGATTTCACACATTTCACAATGGACATTGGCCAGAAAAGATACAACATCGTGTTGGTGAACAACAGGATCGTAAGTGTTAGGCGCGGTACGGTAAAACAGCCTTCATTGGGTGTGGTTGTTTCGTTGAATGGAAAATCGTTCAGTGAATTCGCAAAAGCCGTTAACCTTTCTGAGATCATGGATGGGTATTTCAAAGTTGATGACGATTACGAACTTCATGTGGATCTTAAAGGTGATAAAGATTGCCTTTGGGCTTTTGGTGGAGGATCGTTATTGGTTAAAAATGGTGAAAACCTCGTTGAAAACTCACGAAAGGCTTTTGACTCTTTTGCAAAAGAAGGATGGTTTCACCCACTTTCCATGCAAACACAGGAAACACAAGTGCAAGAATGGGTTAGAGGGCCAAGAACACTCGTCGGAACGACTGAAGAAGGTGGTTTTTTCGTATTCACTTTTTCTGGCAGAACCAAAGAAAGCAAAGGAATAAGATTTGATGAAGCGGTTGAGATATTGAAAAATGAAATCGGAAATTTAAAAGATGTGATGAATTTAGACGGAGGTGCGTCCTCTTGCCTTGGACTTATTTACAAAAATGAATTCTTCGAACTTTCGTATCCATGTACTTCGGATGACACATCTGCTGGATTGGTAAGACCGGTGAATTCGGCAGTTTTCGTGACGAAAAAAGCATGATGCTTTCAAAAGATGATGAAGGAGGAATTGGTGTGAAAATTGCGCTCATTCACTACAGGGCTGGGCTTATGGATGGGGTATCCCTTGAGATGGAAAAATGGAAGAGTGTTTTAGAAAAAATGGGTCACGAGGTACACATGGTTGCCGGGAATATTTCTCCGGCAGTTGATGTTTACATAAAAGAGATGGGGTTTGAGGATGAAAAATATCGTTGGATAAATCACAACGCCTTTGAAAAATTGGATGTGCCATCAAAGGAATTGCTGGATGCAATTGATGACAAGGCGAAGGGTATTGAAATGTTTTTCGATAAACACCTTTCTTCTTACGATCTCCTGATCCCAAACAACATATGGTCTTTAGGAGCATCTTTGCCAACTGCAATTGCATTGGTGCGTTACGCAAACAAAACTTATAAGAAATTCATAGCGCACAATCACGATTTTTGGTGGGAAAGAGAGTACTTTTTGCATCCAACACTCAAAGAAATTGGAGAAATGCTTGAAGAGTACTGTCCTCCAGATCTACCAAATGTGAAACACGTTGTGATAAACGAAAAAGCTAAAAAAGCCATGAAAGATAGGAAGAATTTGGAATCTAACGTGGTTCCAAATGTGATGAATTTCGATGCGCCAGCCTTTGTTGGCGAAAAGCTCAACGAAGATGTAAGAAAGTATTTTGAAATAAACAAGGGAGATATCGTCTTTTTACAGGCAACGCGTATAACCCCAAGAAAAGCTATAGAACTTGCCATAGATCTGATTGAAAAATTCAAAGAGTTGGCGAAAATCTACGTTGGCCGAGAATTGTACAACGACCAAAATTTTTCCGGAAGAGTGCTGCTCGCATTTTCTGGAATGTGTGAAGATAACACGGAATGGTACAGAGATGAACTTTACGACCATGCGAAAGAAAAAAATGTGGAAGTTTTGGATATGTACGGATCCGTTGAGGGGAAAAAATGGAGTTTTTGGGATCTTTACAACGTGGCCGACATGATAACTTATCCGTCGATACTCGAAGGATGGGGAAACCAGCTGTTGGAAGCCATCACGGCAAAGAAACCTGTGGCCCTTTTCGAATACGAGATATTCAAAAGCGACATAAAGCCATCTGGGTTGGAATATGTGGATCTCGGGGACACTTTCACCAAAAAAGGCGATCTTGTAAAAGTGAGTCCACAACTGTTGGAAAAAGGCGCTGAGGAATGTATGAGAATACTTTTTAACAAGGAAAATTACGAAAGCATGACGGAAAACAATTTCAGAATCGGTAAAGAATTCTTTGGATACGCAACACTTGAAAAGCTGATAGAAGAAATACTCAAAAAATGACTGAGAAACTTTTAACGGTAGAAGAGCATATAAGATATTTCAAATGCTGAATTCAGAAGCTTCAAGTTTCATAAGCTCGTTGAGGGACATTTGTTTTGATGTGTATTTTCTAAGGATATCTTTCAACATTTGAATTTTTTCTATTCCCATAGATCCTTTCCACCAATAAGACATCAAGGAGTTGTTGAGCAGCAACGGATCTATCCGATCGTCCATCAAATTATTCTTTAACGCCACTTCCCAATCTGTGGATCCGGGTATTAGAGTGTACTCGTTTATCACAGGGCGAATACCGCTTTTTGCGACACGCTTTATATCTCTTAGTGTGGATTCAAAGCCCTGTCCCGGCAAGCCAACGATCAAATACGCGCCGATTTCTTCAGCGGTGAAACCGGCATTTTTCAAAAACTTCACGGCGCGATAAAAGGCTTCATTGGTGACCTTACCACCAGTTTTTTTCTGTAATTCCACATCACTTGTCTCGTATCCTATTCGAATGGTTCGAAAGTTCTTCTCTTTTAAAAGTCCTGCCGTCTCTTCATCCAAAAGCGCGGCATGTATTCCATTTGGAAGATGATAATTGATTTCAGAAGGCAAGAAGCGCAGTATTTCTTTGGCCCTTTCGAGCTCGACAAGAAACGCATCGTCGTAAAAGGCTACGTTTTTCACACCTCGAGCTTTTAAACTCTCCATCTCTTCAAGAACGGATTTCACGCTTCTAATTCTAAAACCTTTCTTCCAGGCGATGCAATACGTACATCTGTAAGGACAACCAAAGGTTGTGTGGACAACGGCAGAATCGAGAAGCGGATACAAAGAGTAATCGGGCTTTATATCTTCAAACCATTTTGTTCCAACTGCGTGATCGAGCTTCATGCCGGTAACCATTTCCACCGCATTGTAAACGTTTGGGATGCCGTCTCCAGAAACGATAAGATCAGCTCCAGACTCTTTCGCATGCTTTGGTAAAAGGGTTGGATAATTTCCTCCAAGTATCACAGGCACTTTGAATTTCTCTTTGGCAAGTTTCACGGTTTCATGAACTCCGCCGTACCAGTAGGTCATCATGGAAGTTACAAGCACGACATCTGGGGAAAAGTCAACGGAGTCAAAAGTTTCTCTTGGTGCACCGTATCTTTTAAGATATCGAGGGATGCCATACTCGCTTAACAGGCTTTTCACAACGACAGAATGAAACTTTCCAGTGCCGTAATAGCCATTATGAGCGTTGATCTTTGGAAGATGTCGATCGAGAAGATCAAGAAGTCGAACTTCAACACCCGCCTTCTCGAGAGATGCCGCGATATAAAGCAGCCCAACCGGCTTCAACCAAAAATCATAAGCAGATACATCGTAAATGTAAGGATTTACAAGTAATGCCTTCATTGTTTGTGAGCTTTTTTGGAAAAGTAAATTGATATGCCGCTGAGCGTTAGATCCGGAAGGTATTCTTCTATTTTTGAAGATATTTTTGAGAACATTTTCCCATGTCCACCGGTTGAAATGACTTTGAATTTCTTTGACAGTTCAAACTCATATTGCTCAATCAACCCATCTATGGCAAATGCCGTTCCAAAAATAACGCCAGACTGTATGTTCGTGATCGTGTCTTTTCCTATTGAGGATGTCGGTATTCTTTCATCCACCGATGGGAGTTTTGCCGTGTTGGAAAATAAAGAACGTATTGCCACGTGAGGGCTGATAAGGATCGATCCGCCTTCGTAAAGATTTGAAAGTATATCGAGTGTTATGGCAGTGCCAAAATCGACTATTATCACATCTTTTTTAAACAGCTCCTTCGCAGCCACCACGTTGGACACCCTATCGGCACCCATGTCGTTAGGCGTTTTGACATTCCAATCTATCCACGTTACATCTTTTGTTTCGACAAAGAGCGGCTTGATTTTCAAGTACCTAATGGAAAAATACCTGAAAATGTTGTTAAGTGATGGTACAACAGAGGCTACACAAAACCCTTTTATTTCATCGAGAGCGTTGTTAGAAAAATCCAAAAAGTGGTTCACATGTATCAAAAGTTCATCTTCAGTGGCGATGTTGGAAGTGCCGATTCGCCATCTTTCAATTATTTTTTTTCCATCCCATAAACCAAGAAGCGTTTGAGTGTTCCCAACATCAGCAACTAAGAGCATTTTTTACCACCTGAGCGAACATCTCGTGTACTCTCGTATCTTTCGATATTTCAGGATGAAAAGAAGATGCGAAGATCCTTCCACTTTTGATCATCACCGGATCACCGTTGTAAGTGGCAAGAATTTCAACATCTTTACCGATTCTCACGATTTGAGGCGCTCGTATGAAAATGGCCTTAAATGGAATTCCACCTATTGACGCGATGGAAATGTTGGCGACGAAAGATTCCACTTGCCTGCCGTATCCATTCCTATTCACCGATACGTCAAGAACTTTCAGAGAATCTTGTTCTGGGTGTGACACTATTTTTTTGGACAACAAAATCATTCCGGCACAAGTTCCGTAAACTGGAAAACCGTTTCGAATGCGCTTTTTCAGCTCGTTGAACAAGCCCGTGATTTTAAGCAATTTCACCATGGTTGTGCTTTCACCGCCAGGGATTATAAGACCATCAACCGTATCCAGCACTTTGATCGATTTAACGCGGACATTTTCAACACCTATTTCATTCAGCATGGCGAGATGTTCTTCTATATCGCCTTGCATTCCAAGAACGCCTATTCTCATAGCAAAGCGGCCGTAAAAATGGCCTCTCTCCCTTCTGCCTTCAGTTGATGTTTTTCAAAAGCGAGCATGGAAAGCCTTCCATGCCCGCGGGTTTTTACCAACCTCTTTCTTGAAGTTTCTCAGAAAGTGTTTCTATTTCTTGTCCTTCCATCGCTTGTCCAATACCCTCGCTTATCCTGACAAGTTCAGCTGGATCATCGTAATGAAGGACGGATTGAACGACTGCATTCGCCATCTTTGGAGGATTGGAAGATTTGAATATGCCAGAGCCCACAAACACACCATCCGCCCCAAGTGTCATCATAAGTGCTGCATCTGCCGGTGTTGCGACTCCGCCTGCTGCGAAATTGACAATCGGCAGTCTTCCTCGCTCTTTGACAAGCCGAATGAGTTCAAAGGGAGCCCTCAACTCCTTTGCATAAGCAGACAGCTCTTCCACTGCCATGGATTTTATCTTACGTATCGAATCCATGACCGTTCGCATGTGTTTAACGGCTTCAACTATATTTCCGGTACCAGCTTCGCCTTTGGTCCTCACCATAGAAGCTCCTTCAGAGATCCTTCTGAGCGCTTCTCCCAAATCCCTTGCCCCGCAGACAAACGGCACTTTGAAATCGTACTTGTTTATGTGAAATTTGTCGTCTGCTGGCGTAAGAACTTCGCTTTCATCTATGAAGTCAACTCCAAGTGATTCAAGTATTCTCGCTTCACTTATGTGTCCGATCCTAACTTTGGCCATGACGGGAATGGATACCGTCTTCATGATCTTCCTGATGAGTCCCACATCTGCCATCCTTGCAACGCCACCGGCTTTCCTTATGTCGGCAGGTACCCTTTCGAGTGCCATAACGGCAACGGCACCAGCATCTTCAGCTATTTTTGCCTGTTCTGGTGTCGTAACATCCATTATGACACCGTTTTTGAACATATCTGCAAAACCTTCTTTTACAACCCATGTTCCTCTTTCAATCATTTAAGGTACACCTCCTCAAAAAGTTGCTTTCTCAATATTCCACCCTTTTAAGTCTTGAAAAGTCCGCTCTTTTCCTTCCAACTTTCGCGCACGGCTTTTCGTTGACTTCGACTATATCAGCCGTTATATCCACTTTCTCTTTCAAAAGCGATGAACCGACACCGTAAGCATCCACAGGCACGTTTAACTTTTCAAAAAGAGATATTTTTTTCGCATCAAATCCTCCTGATACGATGATTTTTAAATCGTTGGCTCCAATGGAATCAAACTCTTTTCTTGCCTTGAAGACAAGCTCTGGGCAAACTCCCAAAGACATCTCCCCAATTGGGGTAACGGAAATATCTCTTAAAGTTCCAGAAGTGTCTAATCTTACTCCCCATATCTTTTTCGCACCAGATCCAATTATCCCGTTCAGCGAAGCGCCATCTTGATATTTTTCTCCAGTCGCATATTCGTAAAAGTCTTTGATCATATGTTTAGTTGTCCCTATAACATCATTTTCCCAGTCGACGAGTATGATTCTGTTGACATTTGGTTTCACATGTTGATCGAACTTTATGGCCGCCATGGATGTGGAGCCATCATAGGCTGCTATCAGAGCATGTGGGACGGTTCCTGTGGCTTCCACACCCCAATAATCCGCGTTTGCGTCGGTGGAAACGACATCCGCTCCGGATTTGAATGCCGCGTAACCGTCCGTAGCTTGTACCCAATAATGATCGAATCTTGCAGAAAAGAAGAGTATTGGCTTACCATGTGCCACTTGCGCCACTTTCTTCACGGCGGTTGCAGTAGAGCTGCCTCGGGCAATCACGCCAAGCAAGATCGTCTCAAGATATCCGAAGTACGATGGATCTCCCTCAATGGTCATTACAGGTTCCATATCTTTGGCTTCGTCACCATCATACAAGGCTTTAACTTCTATTTCATCGAACTTGTCAATCCATAAATTGTTCAACTCTTCTCTGAGATCCCACCTCTTTCGATTGGCATGCTCTATTTCATCTCTATCCATAACGTAAACCGCATTCTGAAGCTCCCTTTCCGCATCAAGAAGCTCTTTGAAAAGTTTTCCAGCCATTTTTTCATCTCTGTAGTATCCTGTGCACAATTTCAATATGGCAAGCGCCTCGTCTATCCCGACGATCACAGCGTCTCTCCTTGGAAAATATTGGTACAAAGTCTTTGGATGATGATCGTCTCTTTTCAAAACTTCAACATACCTTAAAAAATATTTATCGGAATAATACCCTGCCCTTATACGATCTATTGGCACCTTGAAGATCCTTGGATTCAATCGTTGAGCGCGCAAAGGGTTCACCTCCACCTTTCAATCTCTGCACCAAGCACATCTTTCATCTGTAAGAGTGCGAACTTGTGCAATGAATCATCGTATGAAGCTATTCCATCTTCGTACAACACAACCTCGTATTCTCTATTTCTTAATTCTTCCACGGTGTACATGACACATATATTCGTGGCAACTCCACACACTCCTACCCGTTTTGGAGACAAACGCTCTAAGAGTTTATTTAAATTCGTCCCGTAAAAAGCGGAAAATTTTCTTTTTCTTACGAAATTGGCATGCTCATAATCCCACACAGCGCTCTCAAGCTCATCAAAAAATTGGGCGCCTTTACTGTTTTCCACACAATGTGGTGGAAAAAATTTGAACTCCACATCGTCCAAATCGTGCCAATCTTGAGTTAAAACTATGTAATTCCTCTCATTGATGTGATAATTCACACAATCCAAAACCACGGGTTTGATCTTTTCAGCTTCTTTGAAATACAGCGCGCCGCCATGCGTTACGAAATCATTCTGCATGTCCACCACGATTAAAAGTTCATCACGCATAAGCGTCCACCAAACTTTTCACGTTGCACGTGGGTATTCGTCCCATTCTTAACGTCATGATCGCATTTCTTATCTCAGAAATACGCCTTTTTATATTTTCTCTTACATCGTCATTTTTTTCGGAATTCATTCTACTTTTAAAGATGTTCAAATCTTCTTCCAACCGCCTTTCTACACTTCTCGTTGGAATTTTGGAATTGTTTTTTCTTTCGCCAAGTTTTCCTTTTCCATGCGGATAGTATATCTCCACTGTGGTCTTTCCCGCAACGGCCGCGAGAAACATTCCTCGCTTTCGCATATCGAGCGTTATAGCAGAGTAAATCACGTACCCACCATTTGCAACCGCATTTGCACGCGCTCGAACAACATTCCCACTCTCGTGTCCTGCCGCATGTTCAACGCTTAACATAGCGGTAGATGAAGTGGCAATTCGATCCAATTTGTAACTCAAAATCGGGTTGTTATTTCCAATTTTGATGCCCATATTCTACCTCATCTCAATTTTACCACTTTATCACCTTTTTCATCATGAACTTTCCTAAACCATTAAAACTCTTGTTTTCACTCTTCGATACCTTTTCTTGACATAACACCTTGTTGATAATAATGCTTTATCTCTTTCATCTCGGTAACAAGATCGGCCAATTTTATGAGCTTTTCATTTGCGTATCTACCTGTCAAAACGACTTCCACGTTATCTTTTTTTGATTTCAAAATGTCTTCAACTTCTTCAACAGATGCCAATTCATAGTAAAGCACAACGTTTATCTCATCAAGAATGACGAGATCGTATTCTCCATTAGAGACGGCTCTTTTTGCCACTTGTAGACCATTGTGGATGAGTTCAACGTAGTCCTTAGGGGGATTTCCTTTTTTGAACACGACGATCTTTCTTTCCCATTTTTTTGCTTTCTCAAGGTTTTCATCATCGTAAACTATGAAGAATGGTTTTCCAAAAGTCTTCAAAGTCATTCCTTCAAACTGCGAAAGGATCTTATGCTCGCTGTAAACGGGATCTTTCATGAATTGAATCATCATAACCTTCATTCCAGCGCCAAGTGCCCTTATCGCAAGACCTATGGCGGAAGTGGTCTTTCCCTTCCCATTTCCGGTGTAAATTTGAGTGTATCCTTTTTCAAATGGCATGTAAACCAACTCCTTTCAATGTAAAAATTCCAAGCAATACCAACAGCTGTGTCAGCATGTTACACGCTCCAAGAACATCTCCTGTATATCCCCCTATCTCTTTGTTGGACAACTTAGAAAATCCATAAGCGGTTAAAAACGTCATCCCAGCCGAAATCATGTACACTTTGAATTCAAATAAAAGAGGAAGACTAAAAAGCAAAGACCACATGCTGTCACGGTGATGATAAGGGTGAAAAACCCTTCCCAATCCTTTTTCTTTCGCGGGAGGTGAAAAATCCAGCATGAAGTTCATTGAAAGCCTTCCAAAAACAGACATGTAAAAAACTGAAGATGTGTCTACTCTGAAAAAAAGGTAAACGTATGTCATCACAAAAAGTGTACCGTAAAAAAGCGCTGACGGTCCGACGTTACCCATGGACATTATCTCTATCTTTCTTTTCTGGCTCTTTTGACTTAGGAAACCATCCAAAGTGTCAAGAAACCCATCGAAGTGAAAAAGATCGAACAAGAAAAAACCAACAGAAATTGCGAGGATTTGCCATGGAAATGATGGTATCGCAAGCTTTGAAATGAAATAAAAAGTACCCGCAACATATCCGACAAGCGTAAAATACGCGGGAACATTTCTCACTTTTCCCTTCCCTTGTATGGGAATCCTACTCAAAAACGAAAGTGCGAGTTTGAACTCAGAAAACATTTTTCGCATCACTCCACACTCTTAAAGAAGACTCAAGTTCGTGTAAACTGAAGACTTCGAAATTGATAAGCGCATCTTCGTTTAAAAATTCATCGACAATTTGTACGATTCCCAAATTAAGCGGAAGATGATCTTTGCCGTCCTTTACACCCATCATATGAACTTCTACAATTTTTGACTTCAGTTCTTTTGGAAATGGTATTCCCAAAATATGGTGGCCAACATCGAATACCATTCGATCGTAAGGAACGATTTGATTTTTAAGGTTCTCCAAAGCGACGCGTTCGTTCCATATGAAATTTCTCCATCCTTTCATAGGATGCAAAACGTAATTCAAGATCGGAAAACCAGCATCTTCGAAAAAATCAAGAGCATTTTTGGCGTCGATTGAAGAATTCATCGGAAGATGAGCGGTGTATTCAAGATCAAGCTCTAAAAGCTCATCCATGCTTGAAAAAAGCATTTGCTTCACATCGTCATTCCACTCGTAAAGGAGCAATTCAACAAAATCAACGGTGCCTTCAAGTACTCTCGCGTTATCAAGGTAAGTTCCGGGCATCATCCAAGAGGTAGAGCCTGTCACTTGATATTCAACACAAAAAAACTTTTGTCAGAGTGTTTTCCATCGGTAGTTAACATCATATTGGATTCACCTCAAAAAATAAAGCCGACATAAAAGTCGGTTGGTTTCCCTTTTTAACCACACCGCACACTTCTCCCGAGTGCTAAGGGTGCTACAAGTAGGCAGGTCTCCTGGCTTTCAGCTTCTCCTTCATTTGTGCCTTCCCGGTTTCCCAGTGGCGTTCTGCAAATGTCGTTGCCGATCACAGTGGCGGGACCGCGCCGGATTTTCACCGGACTTCCCTTTTCGAAATTTCGTACCTACTTCAGAGCCATTTTAGCACTTTGTGCTTTTTTCTCAAAGTAAATTTCACATAAATTTCAAAAAAAGACTCGTTTGATCGTTGATTCAGATCGTATTATAGAGTATAATGTTTAACGCTGTTAATCATTATGTTTAATAACATGATATTTCATCCATCTCTTTGTAAGAAAATGGATGAAATTTAAGAAGTGTAATCCCATGAAACATGCGCGTTTTATAGTGAAAGGTGTTGTTTATTATTTTAAACTTTTTGACAGCATTAATGAGGATATAGAATGAAAATTGGAGAAAACATAAAAAGGCTCAGACTTTCAAGAGGCTTCACTCAAGAAGAGTTAGCCGAAAGAGCAGATCTTACCAAGGGCTTTATATCCTTACTTGAGAGGGATAAAACATCCCCTTCAATAGCAACTCTTGAACAGCTGTTGGATGTTTTGGGAGTGAGTTTAAAACAGTTTTTCTCAGAAGAAAAAACGTCCAAAGTGGTGTTTACAAAAAAAGATAGGGTTCCACTTTACGATGAACCAGAAGGCGTGAAAACCCAACTTTTGATCGCTGGAGTTGAAGATAAAAAAGTAGATCCAAGGCTTGTGGTTTTAAAATCCAACGGTTCAACCTTTCCTGAAGATTATCATGAAGGTGAAGAATTTGGATTCGTGATAGATGGAAATGTAGAATTGTGGTTGGATGAAACACGTTACAAAGTTAAATCTGGCGAGTGTTTCTACTACAAAGCGGATCACCGTCATCAGATAAGAAACACTTCAAAAAGTAAAAAAACCACTTTTCTTTGGATAACAATAGATTGATAAGTGAGAATGGAGGCGTGAGTAAGATGAAATCACTCGGAAGGCATTTGCTAATTGAATTTTACGACTGTAATTCTAAGACTCTTGACGATGTTGTCGCTATAGAAGATCACATGAGAATGGCGGCAAGGAAAGCGAATTCTACGATCGTTAACTCGACTTTTCATAGATTCAGCCCTTATGGTGTCAGTGGCGTTGTTGTTATAGCAGAATCTCATCTTTCGATTCACACATGGCCAGAATATGGCTATGCGGCGGTAGATCTCTTCACTTGCGGTGAATCTGTCGATCCATGGAAAGCTTTCGATTACCTTAAGGACGTGCTTAAATCTTCACGAGAATCCACCATGGAACTTAAACGTGGAGAATACGGCAAGATAGGAATACCTGAAAGTTCAAAATTCAAGCCGACAGAAGATGTTCAAATTGTCTAAAGAAAGCACCCCATTGCAATTTAACGAGGCATTTTGCAAGGGAAATGTAGGTTCATTCTTCAGAATTGATAAGGTTGATTGTACGAAACAGAGTAAATTTCAGAGGATAGACATATTTGAAAGCTCAGAGCTTGGTAAGATATTCGCTCTTGATGGAGTAACCATGTTGAATGAAAGATGGGAATTTGCATATCATGAGATGATAGCTCATGTTCCAATGTTCTCGCACAAAAGCCCGAAAAATGTACTTGTGATCGGTGGCGGAGATGGTGGAACCATAAGGGAAGTACTGAAACATCCTTCCGTTGAAAAAGTGGATCTGGTTGAAATAGATCCAGATGTTATAGAAATATGTAAAAAATACCTACCTTCAACAGCTTCGAAGCTAAATGATCAGAAAGTTTCCATACACAACGAAGATGGCAAGAACTTTGTGATGAGAAAACATTCGGAATACGATGTGATCATCGTCGATTCGACAGATCCATACAAAGGAGCTGGAAAATCCCTCTTCACAGAGGAGTTTTATTCAGCTTGCCGAGATGCGTTAAAAGAAAATGGAGTCTTCTCGGCAGAAGCAGAAAACCCCGTTTACGATGGCAAAGAAATGGAAAGATGCTTTGAGGAGATGAAAAAAGCCTTTCCAATTGTGAGACCTTACAAAGCCTTTGTTCCAATGTATCCATCAGGATTTTGGGTTTTTGCTTATGCTTCCAAAGATGTTGAACCCAAAATCAAAGATAGCTCTCGCATAAATCAAATTAAAGGAACACTTTTTTATTACAATCTTGAAATACATGATTCCGCATTCGTACTTCCAACTTTTCTTAGAAAGTTGTTGGATTGATCAAGAGAGCTCTTTTAAGATCTTCGGAATGTAGTCGGTTAAATCTCGCGGAATCAAAGAAGCCTCACTGTTTTCTTTTGCGTAAGCTTCGGCGCTTCTGCCATGAACGTAAGCGGCAAGCCTTAATGCGCTAACCATATCCATTTTTTGAGCGACAAAGCCAACGATCATGCCGGTCAAAATATCGCCACTTCCACCCTTGGCAAGACCGGAATTTCCGGTTGCATTTAAAAAGTATTTACCATTCGGCAACGCGATTACAGTGGTTGCACCCTTTAAAAGAACACTCACATTTTTTGACTGAGCGAACTCCGAAGCATGCTTTATAGGGTTGGAAAGTATCTCGTTTATGCTTTTGGATGTTAACCTTGCGAATTCTCCAGGGTGAGGGGTTATAGCCACATTGCTCGAAAAAGTGACTTCATCTATATCTCTTGAAAGAAGATTAAGGGCATCCGCATCTAAAATCAAAGGTTTATCAAAATTTGAAACTATCCATTTGATAACTTCCGCAGTTTCAAAATTCATTCCAAGACCTGGTCCAACGGCCACTGCATCTGATTTTTCTATCAATTCCTTTATTGATTGACGTGACTTCGCCGATAAAAAGCCATCCTGAGTCGCGGGAAGAGGAATGGAGATCGCCTCTGGCAGCATGGAAGTCACGATGTTGTTGAAAGGTTCTGGAACCCCGATGGTTACAAGGCCTGCTCCAACACGTAAGGCGCCGTAGGTTGTCAAAACGGGAGCACCGGTATATCGGCGCGATCCTGCTATTATCATTATTTTCCCGAAAGTGCCTTTGTGAGAAAATTGAGGCCTTTTAGGGAGTAAACGCCTTGCATCTTCAAAAGTGGTAAGTTCCCCTCGGAGATTCACCTCTTTTATCAACGTTTCTAAAAGTCCTATCTTCCCGATCTTCACCTTTCCACACATCTCCCTTGCTGGGTAAAAGAGCATCCCAGTTTTTAACAGTCCAAAGGTCACCGTCAAATCTGCTTTTACACAGCCACCAAGGATCTTGCCGGTGTTTGGCTCTATTCCACTTGGGATATCCACAGAAACCGTGAATTTCGAGTTTTCGTTTATGAGATCCACCAAATTGAGAAGCTCGTCTGATAAAAGGTTAGACATTCCAATTCCAAGTATTCCATCTATCACCATGTCAGAGCTTTTTATCATTTTAACAATGGTGGAACTTTTGGACTTGTCATAGACTTCTATCGGAACACCCATCTTCTTTAAAATAGAAAAGTGTTTTTGTGGAAGCTTTGAAGTCGGTTCACCAAAAACAAGTAAAACACTAACATTGGCCCCTGCCTCTATAAAGTTTCGGGCCGATGCCAAAGCATCGCCACCGTTGTTGCCCTTTCCAGCTATTACAAGAACGTTTTTTCCGTTAACCCACCCGAGTTCATCTTCCACGGCAAGGTACAAAGAAATTGCCGCGTGTTCCTGCAGTAACCATTCATCTATCCCATATCTGTTGGCATTCTCTATTTCCAATGCCCTCAATTCTTCTTTATTCACTATTTTCATTTCTCTACCTCCTAACACTCATTAATTTCATCGCGACACTGTATTCACTTTGAGACTCTTCATATTTACCCATTTTTTCGTACAGCTGCGCGATCTTCATATGCCATTGGAAATCACCGGGAAATTTTGAAAGCATTTTCATGTAAAATCCAAGCTCGAATTTTTTTAACTTAAAAATCCTATACAGAGCGAGTCTGACGCGTGGTATCAAGAAGGATATAATTAAAACGGACACTATTATGAAAATATAATAAGGGTAAGAATATTGTAAAAAATGTGTCGCCTTTTTCATATTAGCAGTTGAGTCTCTTTCGGCGATTTTATTAGATGATGTTAAGGCAATTGCAACAAGTTTCGATGAGTTTATGTTACTCGGATCAGATGCAGAAAGCTTCTTCATGTTTTTCGCGGTCTTTTGGGATATTTTGAAATTGGCAACGGTTATTTTTTGAAGCAAGAGATCAAGGTAAATTGCCAATTCTTTAGAAAGTGGTTGCCGATAATTGGATGAAAAATTTTGAACCGATCTGTAGAATATGGTGGCATAGCCAACGTATGCTTCAAGTTTTTTTGCCTTGGAAAGCCTTCTTGTAGAGCTTGTTATAGATGTTGAAAGTGATAAATACTTGGATATCGTGTACTTCCATTGAAGTAGATTCGGATCCATTTCAACATTTGATTGTGATGATATCATGGATTCAAACTCAACAGTTCTTAGCCCGCGCTGTGCTTGTGAAACACTAAGTCCGCTGAGCCATACATAAGTCTTCACATAAAGAGTGTGGATATCATAAGGTGTTGAGATACTGGCTATGAATTTTGCCGCATCGATGTCAAAAACATCTGGATTCAACTCCACAGCTTGAGTTAAAAAGTTCCATAAAGATGCGACATCTTCTTGCGGAAGAAATTTTTTTAGCTCAGGCACCTTGTAAAGAAATTTTAATTTTGAAAAGTAATACATAGCGCCGACATAATCAGAATTGGACAGATGAGAGAAGAAATTCAAATAGTCTTGCCGTATAGGTAAAACGTTGAAAACAAATGAAAAACTTTTTGGAAGCGTTGAAATTTTTGTAGATGCGAGCCTTGAATAAAATTCATTTTTATTTTCCTTGATGATCGCGTTGACCAAGTGAATTTCTGGAGATGAAGTCGCGCTTTTCAGCATTTCCACCTTTGAGTATACGATGTTAGCGCCTTTGATAAGCGATGCTGAGGCGGGATCTGATAACAAAAAGTTTAAAATCTCTTCTCTGGCACGAAAAAGCGTTGAAGGATTCTTGGAAAGCTCAATTGCTTTATTCAAAGTAATCGCAAATGTGAATGTGAAAAACGAAAGTACAAGGATAAAAAAAGCGATCTTTTTCATAACCTTCCACCAAGTACTTTGTATGAATACCATTCCTTCAAAAGTCATATGCAGTAAAGATCTCTTTCATACCCAAGAGACGATATATTCTTAGATATAGCCTGAGCTTCCTTGATTGATACCTTTCCGCTGAGATAATCACCATAAGCTTTGGAATAAGTTTTGAAAAGATCGGATATCTTTTTGTCGTACATTCTCACGAATTTGGATAAAATTCGCATATCGTTAAAATATCTTGCTTTGGCCACCCCAAGAAGATCTTCGCTTTTCTCCTTGATTTTTGGTCTCCATTCGTATCCTAACGAAGCTTTGAATTCAAGCTGAGTCGAAAAATCAACACCAAGCCCGAAGGAAAAATTTGAAGCACTGTTTCGAGATTTTATGGCATGATAGGGAGTGTATTCATTTGGGATGTTTGGAACGTTTAACGGTGGAAAGTCAAGTGTTTTTATGTTCATGTTTAACAGCGTGTCAATCATGTCTACATCGTAAGCGTACTTCGACTTAGATAAAGAAACCTCTGTTTCGTCCATCAAAGATGTTCCCTCAGAAGAAAGTTGATTTATCTTTCTTTCATTCAACATCGCGTCGAAAAAAAGATTGACTATTTCCATTTTTAGCTTGATTTTGCTTTCAAGATGATCGAATAAAATGGAGTTTGAAATCCCTTCGTATGCCGATGGATCGAAGTTGAGATATATGGACGTTTTCTCATTTGAAAGAGAGGCCTTCACTTGAAGAGATTTTGAAATTTCAAGCGTCATCGTTGCCGTCGCGCCAGGCAAATTTGAAATGGACAACATTCCATTCAATTCGCCACTAAAACCCGTTACACCGGTTATGTGCGAAAGCGAGTTTGCATAGTTTAAATTCGAAACTTCTTCGGCAAGGTTCAAAAGCTCGTTAACACCCTGACCAAAGAGAACAGCGACAAAAAAAGAAAAGATTCCAAAAATCAAAAGGAGATTCCTCATAATTTCCCTCCTTAAATAACTTAACCATAGAATATGATATCATACTTAGAAAGGTGGTGAAAATAATGAAAAAGTTCATACTATTTACACTCTTGTTGATGATAACGTCCATTTATCTTGGTTACACCATGAAATATTACGTCGTCAAAAGCGGAGACACCTTAAGCGAAATTTCACAAAAACTTGGTGTATCTCCGAACTCCATCTTGGATTTGAATGTGATGATAAAAGCCGACAAGATATATTCCGGCCAAAAAATACTCTACAGCAAACCCAACGGTGTCTTTGAAACGGTTAACAAAGGGGAGGCCTTATGGTACATCGCCGCTGAATACTTTGCCACAACAAACGATATATTGAAGTTCAACAAAATAAAAGATCTCAATTTTCTCTTTCCTGGAGAAAAACTTTTCATTCCATTTTCAATAATGTGTAAAACATCGAATAAAAAAAGTGGTATTATATGGCCTGTCTTCGGTGAGATAACTTCCCCTTACGGGTGGAGAATAAATCCGCTCTTCCACAAGAAAGAATTTCATTCTGGTGTTGATATAGGCGCTCCAGAGGGCACACCTGTTTTCTCTGCAATAAGTGGCGTGGTAACTTACGCGGGGTGGTTCGGTGGATATGGGAGGATGATACAGATCTTCAACGGACATATGCTAACACGATACGGACACTTGTCAAAAATAGATTGCTACGTTGGCGAACACATCAAGCAGGGAGAAATAATAGGAAGAATTGGTTCTACCGGTTGGAGTACAGGCCCTCACCTTCATTTTGAGATAAGAATCAACGGAAACGCTTACAATCCGCTTGGATATTTGCCTTACGCTCACTGGTCGGGAGAAGGTAAGAGGCTACCAACGCCTTATCAGGAAGGCATGGGATATTGATGTTGTTTTTATTCAAGTAAACGTATAAAGTGTATAATTGTTAAAGATTGTCTCTTTCTTGTGAATTATGAAACGGTGAGGTAGGTGAGTGAAATGAACTTCTTTGAAAGATGGAAAATGAGATGCCCTGTAATAAAATTCATAGAAAGAATAAGGATGAAAAAGACGAAACTCGTCATCAAAAAAACAAAGATAAAATGAAGAAAAGGCTATGACAAAAGAAAAACTCTCAAAATTTGAAAGCTGCGTGCGAAAGATCGTACGTAACTTAACGGTGTTTTTCAAAGAAGACTCCGCCGGATTACAGCGGAGTCTTTGGTGACTGCTCTATGAAATTCTGCCTTTCGAATTTCCAAATGCTCTATTTATACAACTTGTAGAACAACAATTCTTTGTTGAACATCGGGTTGTAATTATCAGGGTAAAGCCCCTTGAGCCAACTTCTATAGATAATTTGGCGTGATGGTTGTATCAGCCAAAGCATGGTAGCGTACTTGTAAGCTTTCAAGTTGATCTCCTCATAAATCTTTTGTCTTTCGGATGGATCTGTGACTTTCATCGATTTATTTATAAGTGGATCGAACTCTTTTTTAGCAAGGGAAATGAAATTCTTTCCGAGAGATGCTCCGTAAGGTCCCGTAGATGAGAGATATGGGTATGCAAAATCGTAAGGTCCTGCATAATCGGCAAACCAATCAAGCGCATAAATCGGTAATGTCCCACTCACATAATTATCCAGTAAAGAAGCCCAAAGCTCTCCAACAGGCACCGCTTTAAACTTCGGATTTACCTTTCTCAGAAAACTGCTTAACATCTGAGCGGCCATCTGCATTGTCTGATCACTCACGTTGTAAATAACTCCCAATTTGAAACCGACTTTCCACAATTTCCCATTGTAAGCTTTTTTGAAATATTCCGTGGCTTTTTTAAGATCGAAATTGTACGATGGCGTGTTCTCGCTGTAACCCAACAACCCTTTAGGAATTGGACTGTTCGGAGTTATACCCTGACCGTACCAAACATCCTTTATATATGTCTTGTATGGGAACAAATACTCAAAAGCTTTTCTGACATCTATGTTTGAGAAGAAATCTGACGGGATGCCGTTCCCATCCAATTTTCCAGAGTATAGAAACTTGCTGTGCGGTTGAACGTTAAAATTGAAGAAGAAGTTGTAAAGTCCCAAAACAGGAATGCTCTTGCTGACTTTTACTCCCTTTGCGTTGATTACTTGTTCGAGGAATGAAGGTGGAACGATGATCACATCTGCATTTCCTCTGAGCAAATCCAATTTTCTTGTGGTGAATTCTTTGATCACTTTTATTATTGCATATTTGATCTTTGCTGGGCCATCCCAGTATTTGTCAAATCTTTCCATTACGACTTCTCTATCTGGGCTCCACCTTTTCAACGAAAAAGGTCCTGTTCCATTGGCAACCGAGTAGAGAGGATCCTTTTCTCTTATTGGATTGTGATAAAGCCACCAACTATCAGCAGTTCCTGGCCAAGCCCCCACAGATGCCGACCATTTTTTGTTGATTATCGAAGACCAAAAAGCCCCGTGAGAAATTATCGAAAGGAAAGGTGGATATGGATGTGGAAGGTTGATTATCACTTCGTCTCCTTTGATCACAAAATCCTTTGCAAGAAGCTTAAAGGCATCGATAAGAGCTTTCTTATACTGAGCATTTCGAGGAGTCGTTGTACCTTTGACAAAAAGATCGTCCCAAGATTTAACACCTGCGAGCTTTACCGCCCATTGTGTTAAAGAATCAACATAAGAGCCGTTGATCATGGGAAGAAGTGGTTCACTCAACATCCAAGATGGACCGCCTCCCCTATCAAATATGACGATCCTCTCAAATGTGTAAACGATATCTTCAGGCGTTAAAAGATTTCCGTTGTGAAAATAAACGCCCTTCCTTATGTGAAAAACATAAGTTTTTCCGTCGTTCAAAATCGTATTTGCCGATACCGATGGAACATTTGTTGAAAGCATGGGAAGGAATTTGCTAACAGATACACCATCATATTGAATCAGGCTATCATAAATGTTGTTTAAAATCTGACCAGATCCAGTGTCATAAGCCCAAGCCGGATCTAAAGTGACAGCCGCCCTCTCATGTTCTTCAATCACGGTGTTTACGCTTGCCATTACTGGAAAGATCAGCAAAGCCACAACTGCGACTGTTGAAAGAAAAACTTTAAATCTCATAAAACCGCCTCCCTTATATTTTTTAATACCGCCTTTCAAAATGTGTAAAGACCATATTCATGGTACTTTACATGAAATGCAAAATCATTTTTAATTTTAAACAAACAATTCTCTCTTAATTTGATCATAATACTTTCAAAAATATGTTAAGAATGATCTTCGTTATTGTTGAAAAAAACCATTTTATTAAATTGTACGATGTGAATACTTAATATATTACACCCAAACAGAAAACATGTCAAGAAGCGAATTGCGTCCCGATTGCCATTTCATATGCATTGTGTGAGGCACGCATCGATTGGGTGATATCATTTGCCAACGCTTTCCCTGTGGAAAGGGGCAGATTTTTTTGATTTTCAAGACTCCATCGTCTATATACGGTGGAAATGATGTGGGACGTGATAGATATATTCGAATGAATATATGAATGAATATCCAGTTTCAAATCGTAGAATGGTGCTCAAATAGCTTGGCACTTGTCGTTAATTCAATCTTGAGCCTCATCACTCAAAAGTTTGCAATCTTTGAGCTCAAGCTCTTGTTTGACCATCTTAAAAAAGCTTTCTATTTTCCAACAATCAAGATAATTCTTGACTATCTCAACGCCGCCTTTAACATTTGAAAAGAACATGTCGATTGGAGAAAATGATGCCTACCGTTAGTCGGTTTTTTGGTTGATATATTTAACCTGTACAGGTCTACAATTCCATTTTCAAATATCTGTAATGTTCACCTTAACAATCCTTGTAACATTGGCGCACAGGATGAGTACTTTAGATCAGAATTATTACCAGACCGTGAAAGGGTTGGTTGAAACTTCTGAAATTTTGAGACCAAATGGTGTTATAGTAATGACATCTAAATGCGAGTATCGTTGCCATTCCCGAAGGGCCTTACGTCGTTGGGAGAGTTAAAATGAGCACTTGAAAAAAAGGGGGACTAACGAAATGACAAGAATAGCCGTCTTGATCAAACAAGTTCCTGCCAGTGATAATGTGAAAATGGATGAAAAAACCGGCACGATGATAAGAAGCGCAACTGATGCAGAGTTGAATCCGCTTGACATGTACGCGGTTGAAGAAGCGATACGGCTGAAAGAAAAACTTGAAAACGCACATATCAGCGTGATTTCAATGGGGCCTCCACAAGCGATCGAAGCGATAAAAGAAGCCATATCCATGGGTTGTGACGATGGCTATCTCGTATCTGACAGGAAATTTGCCGGTGCGGATACTTTATCAACTGCATACACGCTTTCAGCTGCCATAAGAAAGTTGGAAGGCTTTGATCTCATATTTTGTGGAGAACGTGCAACGGATGGAGAAACAGGGCAAGTTGGACCGTCTGTTGCGACACAACTCGATATGCCTGTTTTGACTTACGTTGGCAAAATAGACAAATTCAAAAACGGCGTTATCAGGGTTCACCGCTCAGTTGAAGGTGGGAAAGAGGTTGTAGAAGCTTCCATTCCAGCTCTTATCAGTGTGATCAAAGAGATAAACGAACCTCGAATACCAAATCTTTCAGGAAAAATCAAGTCAAAAAAAACCTTAGTACCGATCTTGGATTTATCTAAGATAGATGCACCGTCAGATAAAATAGGACTTTCCGGATCACCTACAAGAGTGGTAAAAATCTTTTATCCCAAATTGTCAAGAACCGGTAAAGTGATCAAGGCAAAAAACGCTGAGACAGCTGCAAACGAGCTTGAGAAATTTATGAAATCAAAGGGGATTTTATGATGTCAAGCGAAGAATACAGTGGAGTTTGGACTTTGGGAGAAGTCAGAAATGGTGAAATAAGCTCGGTTTCTTACGAACTTTTGGCATGGGGCAAGAAACTCTCAGAAAAATTGGAAGAGAGGCTTTCAAGTGTTGTACTGGGTCACAACATAAAAAGAAAGTCGCAAGAACTCTTCGAATTTGGAGCAGATGAAGTTTATGTAGTGGATAATCCCAAATTAGAACATTTTTTGCCTGACATACACGCAAATCTGTGTGAAGCACTTGTAAGAGAGTACAAACCTGGGATTTTAATAGCTTCCGCTACGACTTACGGAAGGACGATCATGCCGATATTAGCGGCGAGGCTTAAGACTGGTTTAACAGCGGATTGCACAGAGCTCGATATCGATTTGAAAGAGCATATCCTGCTTCAGACAAGACCTGCAATTGGGGGAAATGTCATGGCAACGATAAAAACACCCGACATCAGGCCTCAGATGGCAACCGTAAGGCCAAAATCAAAAAGACCGTTGAAGCCTGACAAATCTAAAAATGGGAAATTGATTTTGAAGGAATACTCGAGTGATCTTTACGAATCTCGATACAAATGGCTTTCATTTGAAAAAGACGAGAGTTCTGATCTTCCCATTCAGGAATCAGATGTGATCATCGCTGGTGGAAAAGGAATGAAAGGCAAGAAGAATTTCGACATGCTTTATGATCTGTCCAAGATGTTAAATGGGGCAGTCGGTGCATCTCGCCCAACCGTTGATATGGGATGGGTTCCTTACTCTCATCAAATAGGGCTTTCAGGGAAAACCGTTACTCCCCACTTCTACATGGCATTTGGCATCTCCGGTGCTATCCAGCATGTTGCTGGAATGTCTTCTTCGAAGATCATCGTGGCGATAAACAAAGATCCTGATGCACCTATATTCAAGGTGGCAGATTTCGGCGTCGTTGGAGATGCTTTAGAGATATTACCGGCACTGTTGAAGAAACTTGGCAAAGGTGAGAGAAATGAATGAATTCGGAAAAGTAACAGCTGCCATGGTTAAGGAGTTCAAAAAGATCGTAGGAGAAAATGCGGTTGTTTACGGAGACGGTGATGCTCTTAACAACTATTCGCGAGATGAAAGTGGAGGAGAATACTACTCACACATGCCAGACGTCGTGGTAAAGCCAGAAAGTGCAAAACAAGTTTCAGAACTTGTAAAAATCGCGAATAAGGAAAGAATTCCAATTACACCGCGTGGAGCGGGTAGTGGATTAGCCGGTGCAGCGGTTCCGATCTATGGTGGGATCGTCATCTCCATGGAAAAGATGAACAGAATACTGGGAATAGATAAGATGAATATGGTGGCAATTGTCGAGCCAGGAGTCGTCACAAACGACCTTTGCCGGAAAGTTTCAGAAGGCGGATTGTACTATGCTGGATATCCAATGAGCGTTGAAACAAGCTTTATTGGAGGAAATGTTGCCACGAATGCCGGAGGTAGCAAAGTTATAAAATATGGAAACACCGTCCACCACGTGCTTGGAATTGAAGCTGTCCTGCCAAACGGCGAAATTGTACAATTCGGAGGGAAGCGTCGAAAAGATTCAAGTGGATATGATATCACACACCTGTTGGTTGGATCGGAAGGAACTCTTGGGATCTTTACCAAGATATTTCTCAACCTTATCCCATTACCAGGCAAAACAGTGGATTTGCTTGCTCCTTTTCGAGATGTGTTCACTGCCATTTCCAACGTTGGCACTTTGATCACCGAAAGCAGAACCTTACCGAGTTCAGTAGAATTTATAGATGATACTTCAATTGCTCTTGGCTCGAAATACAACAACATCACCCTTCCTTTTCAAGAAAAGGCTGGTGCTTATCTCATAATTCAATATGAAGGTCAAGGCAAAAGTGAACTTGAAAGTATTTACGAAAAGGCTGGGAAAGTCCTCATCGATGGTGGTGCGATGGACGTGTTCGTAGCGGATAACAGAACGAACTCAGAAAAAATCTGGAGAATGAGAAGAAACTGGCTTGAAGGCATAAAAGCTTTTGCACCACATACTCCAACTGGAGACGTGGTGTTGCCAACTTCTGAAATACCTAAAATCATGGATTACATTTCGAAGGTATCCAAAGAATACAAAGTGCAAATTCCGGTTGCAGGACATGCAGCAGATGGCAATCTTCATCCAGCTCCCATGAAACCAGAGAAAATGGGGCTGAATGAATGGAAAGAATTTTCGGAGGAAATACTCTCAAAGATAGCAATGAAAGCAGCTGAACTTGGTGGGGCCGTTAGTGGTGAACATGGCATAGGGTTTTTGAAAAAGGATCTTTTAAGAAAGACAAAGCGTGATCAGTATGCCATCATGAAGTCCTTTAAAGATGTGATGGATCCAAACGGTATCATGAACCCGGGAAAGATCTTTTAAGGCAATGGATATCTTTTCAAAGATCTAACAAGGACAGAGGCTAATTCCATTTTTGGCTGGAAGAGTTGCAATTCTCAAAAAACGAAGTAGGAGGGAAAAAGAATGGCAAGTGTGAAGATCTCCATCATAGGAGCTGGTAGCGCGATCTTTTCCGTCAGATTGACGAGTGATATTTGCAAAACGAAGGGACTCTTGGGAAGTGTTGTCACTTTGATGGATGTCGACAAAAGTCGACTTGACGCCGCTTATGCGTTGGCATCTCAATATGCAAAAGACATGAAATCGGATATACAATTCAAAAAAACAACGAATTTGGAAGAAGCCATATCGGGAGCGGATTTTGTCATAAACACGGCTTTGGTGGGTGGACATGATTTTCTTGAAAAGATGAGGAAAATAGGAGAAAAACATGGCTACTACAGGGGCATAGACACTCAAGAATTCAACATGGTTTCCGATTATTACACGATGACCAATTGGAATCAACTTTCTTTCTTTCTAAAAATTGCAAAGATGATGGAAAATCTATCCCCAAACGCATGGCTTTTACAAGCGGCTAATCCGGTTTTTGAGGGGACTACCTTGATCTCAAGAACCTCGAAGATAAAAATGGTTGGTTTTTGTCATGGTCATTACGCGGTCAACGATATGATCGATGCTTTGGGACTGGAAAAAGAAAAAGTTGATTGGCAGGTTGCAGGTTTCAATCATGCAATCTGGCTTACTCGTTTCTTATACAACGGAAAGGACGCATATCCTATTTTAGACGAGTGGATCAAAAAACATTCTGATGGAACAACTCCCAAAACCCCATTCAACGATCAGCTATCACCAGCTGCCATTGATACTTACAATTTTTATGGAAGAATGCCCATAGGTGATACCGTTAGAAACAGTAGTTGGAAATATCATTACGATCTTGAAACCAAGAAGAGGTGGTACGGAGAGCCCTGGGGTGGTGCTGATTCTGAAATAGGTTGGAAATGGTATGAAAACAGATTGGCTGAGATCACCACTTTAACCTCAAAAGCGTCGGAACTTTTAAGAAAAAATGAGGATGTAAAACTTTCAGAAGCACTTTCTGCAAATTTCTCGATAATTCCAGCAGATTTTGCCAAAGAGATCAAAGATTTTTACGATCCATCGACTTTAAGTGGTGAACAACATATTCCATTCATAGATGCGATAGTCAACGATCATACTGGTAGATTCGTTGTAAACATCTTAAACAACGGTGTCATAGCAGGAATACCAGATAACGTTGCGGTTGAGATTCCAGCGATTGTTGATAAAAGTGGGATACATCCAGAAAAGGTAGAACCAACTTTGCCAGAAAGGATCGTAAAATGGTACCTTAATCCCAGAATGATTAGGATGGAGTGGGCGCTGGAAGCGTTCGAAGAAAAAAATCCCGATTTGATCGTTGAAATGCTCCTTAGAGATCGAAGAACAAGTTCTTACGAACAGGCAAAAGCCGTTGTAGATGAAATATTCAAAGAAAATTCGTAGCTTACCATTCAACTTTTGCAAATCCTTGTACCCTTGATGTAGATGAATTCTCTATTTTTTGGACACTCTACATATCTTTAAAAGTTTGAAGTCTTGTCAGAACTCGTACAATGTAGAGACATTTACAATAATGCCCTATAAACCATTCAACGGTCATTCCAGCCACCGAGCCGGAATCTTGTTTTGAAGAGATCCTGAATAGTTCCCGTGGAACTTTCAGGATGACACTAAGGTAAAAGACTTCTTGCTTTACAGCTTTCTGGGACTGAATAATGATTCCTTTCAAACATGACGGTTGAATACTTTGAAACCATTCTTTTCTCGACAATGTAGTTGTTGTAAGTGGCAGTTGGCAAAGCTTTAAGATGTGCTTTTTCAAGTTTTTAATCCTTCCCTTGGGGCCAATTTCCTTCTGTAAACGTGTCCAGAGTTTATCTCATAGACTTTTCCTTTGAGATATTCATGTACAACTAAGTGAAGTTCATTCCAGGCCCAAACTTTCTTTGAGAGTGAGAAATCCGTATTGATAAAGTGTGTTCACAACGAACGCTTTTTGATTGATGTATTCCTTTGGCATGCTCTTTATCATCTTTACAACATAAGATTTCAAGTTCTCAATTTTTCCGTAATTTGTAAGAATCATGGTGTTTCCACCCACACTGAGAAATTTCACGTAGTTCTTAACTTTAGCTGAATACCAATACTCATACGTTTTTCCGTTGTTGTAAGTCTCTTTTATCATCATGGTATCAAACTTTCCGGCAGGCGTTATGATGGTTTGTGTGGCGGATACCTCTGCTTTAAGAGGAAAATATTCATCTTCTTTTGGATTCTTAGGAAGAGGAATGTTGGATTTTATCGTTGGAAAGAGCACTTGCCATTTCTTTCCAGCGTACAAAGGAAAATCAAAATCATATGACAGGCTTTCTTTCAACGAAGAAATTGAGAGATTGCAAATGGGTGCGTAAGCTATATCCAAAATATTTCCTTGATTTGTATGAATTTCTTTCAAAATGACGTATTCGTAAGCTGGAACATCGTCGAAATATCTCATCTGTAAAACTATGTATTTTTGTGTTGTTACCATAGATGATGGAATGTCGATCCATTTGTGATATATCACGTATCCATTTTCAGAAGCAACTTTGGATGTTGAATATTGCCAAAATTCTCCACTTTGCCACGTTGGAAGGTAATACGGATAGGTTATCGATTGAATTATTCCTTTTGAAAAGGTTAAAAGTGAAAGGACGAGTATCAAAGCTCCAACAAAAAACGTAACTTTTCTTGTCATTTAAATCATCTCCTTTCAATTTTTAGAAATTGATTACTTCCATTTCAGGATACAGGAACTTTTTTCAGCTTTTAAGGCAGTTATTTTATACCACCCATTTTTTAACGTGGCTGAGATGTTTCAACTCATCTGTTTTTTCTCGAAAATCTGTTTAAAATGGCGCCCAAAATGTATTCTTTTGTTTTTCCGACGTAAAGGTTGCTCAAAAGTTTCGAAAGGTTTCCGTTGTTTACACCCACGAATTTTACATATCGTGATGGCAGCAATTTAAAGTCGTATTTTTTCCCAAACATTTTTTGTGAATAGACTTCTAACGTTATGAAAGGTGATATTTCTTCTAATGGCGTTTTTCCTTGCAAAGAACGAGGCAATTCGGTGATGAGATACGAGATTCCTTTTTTTATGATTTGACTCGTAGCTGATACACCACTTTCCAAAAGTGTATCCAGATTGAGGGCCGTAGTTTGAATTCTCAGAGACCTTTTTATCGATGTGCTCATCGTGGATATTGTTGATGTCGAAGAAAAACCAACGGAACTCAACGCAAGTTTCCAGCTCCACGAGCCGTTTTTCTCCTGAAGAGATATCAGTTTTTTCCGTATTTTACCTGCTAACGGTGTTTTTAAAATATCTTTGATGCCGTAATCAAACATCTCATTTTTCATTTTTTTATCGTAGGAGTTCAAAGTACATTCATCGAGTTTGACCATGTAGGCCAATACAAAATTCCCATTCTCTCCCGTAAAAGATTTTGTGAGCAATTTGGAAATGGCTTCGTACAGATTAGCCATATCTGAGATGAACGCCGCATTTTTGTTAACCGCGTTTGGAGACATCCATCTCGTCAATTCAGCTTTTGTGGAATTTCTGATCGTAGAAAAAATCGTCGGAAGTGAAAATAAAACGATTTGTTTTAATTTTTTTGAGGATTTAATTCGATTAGATTCAGAGAGGAAAAGAATATCGTTCAAATAACTCGAGCAAGCGGCATCTTTTATAAGGTTAGCGTATTTGGAAAGTTTAACTTTTGTTCCTCCTCCGAGAGTTTCTATATTGCCAAGTGATGTATAAAAAGTGGGTAGTGCGGACATCTCGAATGGATCATAATTGTTCAGTAAAAATTTTATTCCCTTTTGAAAAGCGGAAGTTGCCATCGGAAACCCACATTTTTTGAGCATAACGAGTGAAGATAACGTTGAACCAACTTGAAATCGTGAACCTAACGAAAAGTGCTCAATGAAGGCTCCATCTGGGAGTTGCCTTTCAAGTAAAGATTCCAAGAGTTGTGTTTGGACGTTTGATATTTGTGAATAAGTTATTCCATTTGCCGCTAAAGCGGAAAAGGCAAGGCTTAAGAAAATTAAAAAAGCCACGATACTGATACTCTTCATATGAATTCCCCCTTATTCAAAAAAATGAGGTGCTACTCTTTCAATTTAACAGCAACTTTATCAAAAGAGAACACCTCTTGGATTATGATTTCTCAGCGAAAATCTTTTTCGACCAAAAGATCAAAAATTCATGCCAGCTGATATGGCAAAAGTTCCTTCACTTTCTGACAACACGTGCTGATAATCGGCATCGATGTTGTATTTACCAAAAACCATGTTTGCTCCTATGTTCATCGACGGAATGGCTTTTGATCCCACGTTTTCGAAATTGACTCCTCCTCTTAAAATAAAATTGCGAAATGGTTTTACCAGCAGCTCAAGAGCGTTGGAACTTTGAGACTGATACGTTATCTCGTCTATGCCGGAGTAATTATCGTATATCAAGGCGAATTGTGGTAATATCCACACCGTTCTCATTAAATAATCGAAAGACCAAATCGATTGCCACGAAGAATCCTTTGGCCAAGATGGCTTTATGTATCGCACAAAATTGAAAAATTTGCAATAAGAGAAGATCGTTGACTCGCTATTGCCTATTTTGATATGTGAATTTTTATAAATGAACTCAACGTCCATTCCTATTTCGTTGTAATATTTTGAATTGCCATCCAGGGCGTTTACATATCTGATATCAAAGCCGGTATTTGGAAGGGCAATTCCGATGGTGTATCTGTTAAAAGTAAAAGTTGTGTATGAAGCTTTTACAGTTGCCCTCATGTAGTCTCCACCCATGAATCTGTCAAAGCCGTAAAGACCCATGATGTTTAGCGTGTTCTTTCCAGATTCATTTCTGTAATACGCGTTTACAACGGCGGTATTCGTTGCCTCTTCGTAAAGAACCGGAAGCATCCATGGCGTTGTCCACGTGTTAATGTTGGAAGGCTCAAACCATCCCGTATAAATATCCTTTAAGCTTATTTGAAACGAGAAACCAAAAGTGAAAAGCACACCGAGAATTAAAACGATGAGAATGACTTTTTTCATCTCAAATCACTTCCTTTTCATAGTAACGTTTATCGTAGTTTGGCTATGACCTAAGATGGAGTATTTTTTAACGACGGTGGCGTATCCCGTGCAAGAATAGGTGATCGTTCTCACACCAGGTTTAACGCTCAGTCTATAATAATAATGAGAGTTTGAGGACGCCGTTGTGTTTTCTCCAAGATCGTCTCTGATGGTAACCGTTGCGTTGTTGGTTATCCCAGAGATTGTCCCATTGATAACCGCTCCGGACGTAACATTTTGAAATCCCGGCCCCAACAAAAAACAACCACTGAGAACGATGGAAAGCCCGACGACTGAAAAAAGAAGAGGTAAAATCCACAACTTGAACTTTTTCAAAACACTTCCCCCCTTTCAAATTTTGAAAACGCCATTACTATGGTACCACCATTTTCACATTTTTAAAAGTGCAAAAATCTTTCAAATTCCATTGATTCTTATCTTTATTACGGGAATCTTGGGCTCTCGGATAAATAGAGTGGGTAACATTTTGAATATATCCGCTTTGCCCCAAACGCTGTTTGGCATGGTTAACGTTGACCATTTTAAGGCTTTGAAAAATTGAACCGTTTGCCCACTCCCCAACACACCAGTCCATTTAATATACCGATATATAGAGTTCCAACTCTTTGAGATAACATTTTGATGTGAGCACTCTCGGTAGTCAGTTGTTGGCGCAATTCTTTTGAAATGTTGATTTTCCTGTCCCATCTGTATTTTGCATATTCATTCAGTGCATTCATGGTGATAATTGTTACAACTGTCCACGGATAGAATTTGGATTTCCAATACCCACTCTTAGATTGACTGTTTATTAAAAATTTAACAGCTTTTTCAAGAGAAAGGTTTGTCGCTGGAACCCCCATTCTAAGAAGTGATATCACAGCTTCAGAAGTGATGAAAATCTTTCCCAATCCAGGTTCATTGTAGAATCTAACAATTTCTTTCTTTCCCACCTTGAATACCTGTGGCTTTGGAAGGGGCTTTGTTATTCCACCCCAAGAGCCATCTGTCGCCTGAGAAGCTATGATGTACTTCATCGTTTCTTTAACCGCTTGCATGTTCTCATCTTTTTTTATCCCATACATCGTCATGTTTTTTAAAACTTCATCTTTGACGTTAAATTTTCTCTCAAGCATGCTGAATTTGTTGTTCAGTTCGCTTAAATAATACAAGGCTTCGATACTTACTCCAACAGTTCCCCCATGAGGATTTGGAATCTTTGGAAGCCATATTCCATCTCCAACGTAACTGGCCATCAGATATTTTCTCAGAACGACGTATATCGAAGTTAGGATATCCGCAATTTGTTTATCGTTCATCTTGGCTTTGAAGTTTGTAGGCGAAAGATCAAACAGATTTTCCTTTTCCACAAAAGGTAGAATATTTATCACTTTCAACGCGAAGTATCTCGATAGTAGCTTTTGGTATTTGTCGTAAGCGGGAATTTCTAAAGTCGTAACGTATTTCAGCGGTTAGTACGAATATTTTAGATAATTATCTAAGATGATATTGCGTGCAAGATTGGCACAGGTGGAAAGTTTAAGTTTGAAAACATTTTGAATCCATAGAAAATCAGACAACATCTGAGATTGTGTCTCTCCCAATGTTGGAACATCGCTGTTTGTCGTGTAAGTCGATAGCTGAGTAACGAAATTCACGGCACTAACGAAGGCATGAGTGTTCGTTGAAAGTCCCAACGAATGCATTAACTTTAAAGAAAATGCGGTTTCGCCCAAAAGAATGCCGGTTTGCAGCGAAAATTGAGAGGCATGTATCCAAGAATGGGTTGGTTTGGGGTTTGGCATATGAGAAATCTTTTTCATGTAAGGCGGTATCTGAAAGGCGCCGTTTGCTAATTGGTTAGACAAGAAGTAATCAGCCGCTTTTGCTTCAGAACTCATCACCATGGAATAATTTAAAGGCGCTCCAAAAACACATGCTCCCAAAACTGTGATTAGAGTGACAACAAACAAGGGATATTTCATTTTTAACGTCTCCTTCCTCACATAGAGAACCATGTTTTTAAAATAAAACCCTCACGACCATTTCTTTATCTATATCTATTTTTGAAATGGCAAAATATAAAAGCACGGTAGCCCCGATGCCACCAAATGTCAAGTGGTATTAGGAGGCAAGAGGTTATTCATTTGAAATCATCGCCTTTTCTCCATTTTCTATACACTTTTAAACTGATAAAGTACAGCATCAAACCTGTACTTGCCATTATCAACGTTGAAGCGGTGAACGGTAAGCCATTTAAGTTTAAAGGCTTGTTATAAGATTGCACAACGGCTAAAGCAAGAGTGATGATCAATGCAATTTGAAAAGTTTTTTTGTTCTGAATAAAAATGTAGAGTAATCCAAGAAGTTCTATGATGGCCAATCCAAATAAGGGAATGACCACAAAAGAAGTCAAAATCGTTTGTATGGAGATCTTTTCATTGAAAATCCTCAATAT
>WGFY01000009.1 GCA_015491995.1 Mesoaciditoga sp. | reverse complement strand
GTTTTGATGCATCTCCCTCCAAATGCGCCTCCGCATGTGGCTTTAATTTACCGAGTGGTATTTGCGACAGTTTCAAACGCTTCCATTTTGGAAATCCAATTTTCACATATTTTTCAGCAAATAGTTTTCGCCATTCGAAGTTACCAAACTTTTTTACATCGTCCAGCTTGTAATCAAAAGATGTTTGAAATGTCGGTGTCACATGTTCAACCAGTGTCATTTCCATAACCATCACCCCAACCTGGATTCAAAATTCATGCTCACGAGTCTGTTAAACTCTATCGCATATTCCAAAGGAAGCTGTTTAACGATCGGCGCCATGAATCCACGCACGATCAAGGCTTTAGCATCGTCTTCACTTAATCCCCTGCTCATAAGATAATAAATCTGCTCTTCTTTTATTCTTCCAATACGCGCCTCGTGCCCTACATCGGCTTCGTTGTTCATGATTTCTATTATTGGCAACGTGCTGGAGGTAGACTCATCATCCATCATCAAGGCAGAACATTCAACGGTTGACTTTACATGATGTGCCATTTGTGAAACCCTTAAAAGTCCTCTGTAAAATGCCCATCCTCCATTTGAACTTATACTTCTCGCATCCACTTTTGATGAGGTGTAAGGAGCCAAATGAACAACTTTTGATCCCGTATCCAAATGCTGATTTCTACCAGCATATGTGATGTTCATGTGTTCTGCACGTGCTCCCTTACCCTTTAAAATGCTGGCAGGATAAAGCATCGTTTTGGCCGATCCTATGGAACCAGAAACCCAAATCATTGTGGCATCTTTATCCACAATCGCACGTTTGGTGTTTAAATTGTAAGTGTTCTTTGACCAATTTTGAATCGTGCTGTAGCGCATCGTGGCGCCTTCTTCAACATATATTTCAACCATTCCACTGTGCAAGTTTGACACACTGTACTGCGGGGCAGAACACCCTTCTATAAAATGAAGCTTGGCACCCTTGCCTACCACGATCAACGTGTGCTCAAATTGCCCCATCCCAGGTGACGCCATCATGAAGTACGCTTGTAAAGGCATGGGGACTTTCACATTTTCCGGGATGTAGACAAAGGAGCCGCCACTCCAAACTGCCCCATGAAGTGCTGCAAATTTGTGATCATTCGGTGGAACGGCGTGCATGAAATATCTTTTGACGATCTCCGGATATTCTTTAACTGCGCTTTCCATATCTAAAAATATAACTCCCAACTTTGAGAGCTGTTTCTTTATATTTTGATAAACCACTTCAGAGTCATACTGAGCACCAACACCAGCGAGAACTTTTCTTTCAGCCTCTGGGATTCCAAGTTTCTCGAAAGTGTTTTTTATATCTTCTGGCACCTCGTCCCAAGAGGTGGATTTCTCTGCATCTGGCTTTAAATATGGAACAATCTCGTTTATGTGAAGATCGGAGATATCGACTCCAAAATTCGGGTTAGGTTTTTTCAAGAAAATTTCAAGCGATTTCAATCTGAGTCTTCTCATCCAGTCAGGTTCATCTTTGCTCAGGGATATTTTTTCAATGAGTTTTTTGCTCAAACCTGGGGTACTTTCCACTGTATTGTCAATATTGCCAAATGTCTGAATGCTTTTATTCATTAACAACACCTCCTTACACTGCAAAAGATTCGTAGCCCTTCGTTTCAAGTTCTTTGGCCACTTCCTCTCCGCCGGTTTTCACTATTTTGCCGTCAACAAAGACGTGAACAAATTTGGGTTTAACATAATCGAGAATTCGTTGGTAGTGTGTGATGATCAAAACGCCTATGTTTGGCCCAACGATGTTGTTGATGCCTTCAGCCACAATTTTTAAAGCGTCAATGTCCAACCCGGAATCCGTTTCATCTAAGATGGCGAGTTTGGGCTTGAGCACGTTCATCTGTAATATTTCTGACTTTTTCCTTTCACCACCAGAAAAGCCAACATTTATGTATCTGTCTAAGAATGCTTTGTCTATTTTCAAACGCTCTGCCATTTTAATCAACATGTCTCCAAAATCAAAGGCGCTCATTTTTTCGTTGGGATGGGT
>WGFY01000008.1 GCA_015491995.1 Mesoaciditoga sp. | reverse complement strand
CAAATAGGCATTTTGTTGGTTTCACAAATTCACAAGAAAAAGAGATGATTTATCTTGAAAGGAAGAGTAACAAGCGTAGTAGTTGGCACTGTAATAATGATAGCAGAAATTTTAATCTTAACAAATTACATGGACTACAGTCACCTCGAACATAATGCCGTTCTTATTCTTCAGTTCATGATATTCATGGGAGTAGGTTCAGCCCTTATTTTGCATGGTATAAGGAGGGATAGGTAGGCTCTTCACACTTAAACGATTAAACTTGAAGATAAGAAGAAAAGCACGAAGATATGGGGCTGCCTCAAGTTTCTGGGTTTTTTAAGAGTCTTCTTCAAAGTTTGTGTAAACTAAGAACCCGAGATAAAATAAAGTGAAAAAGCAAAGGAGGAGCAAAAAGATGAAAAACACAAATCTTGTCGATGACTTGATCAACAGAGACGCGCTCGAGCAAATGATCAAACAAGGAAAGATAAAAGGCGTAAAGGATATCGAAGACATTTTGAAGAAGATGTTTGGCAAAGTGCTTCAACAGTTTCTCGAAGCTGAGATGGATGACACTCTTGGATACTCCAAATACGATTACAAGAACAAAAAGACAGACAATGCCCGCAATGGTTATTCTCAAAAGCGGGTAAGGACATCCATGGGAGAGATGGGTATATCCATTCCAAGGGATAGAAAATCAGAATACGAGCCCATGATAATCCCAAAATATTCAAAGGACGTTTCTCCAACGATAGAAGACCAAATTCTATCCATGTACGCCAAGGGAATGAGTATGAAAGACATTCACAACCATATGAAAGAGATATACGGCATGAATCTCTCAGATGAAACGATAAGCCGAATGACCGACAGGATATTGCCAATCGTTGAGGAATGGAGAACGAGGCCCTTGGAAGATGTCTACGCCATAATGTACATGGATGGGATAAGGTTCAAGGTGTTGGAAAATGGTCAGATAAAGAACAAGAATGTGTACGTGGCCATAGGGATAGGTTTAGATGGCATGAAAGATGTTTTGGGTATGTGGATAGCCGAAACGGAAAGTGCTAAGTATTGGCTTAAGGTGTTGAATGAATTGAAAAATCGTGGAGTTAAAGATGTTCTCATAACCACGGTAGATGGATTGACTGGCTTTGAAGAGGCGATAAAAGCTGTTTATCCAAAAGCTGAGGTTCAGCGCTGCATAGTACACCAATTGAGGAACACTTTCAAATATGTGTCCTATAAAGACAGAAAAGAATTTGCCAATGATTTTAAATCTGTATACAAAGCCCCAACAAAAGACAGCGCTTGGAACAATCTTATGGCCGTGAAAGACAAATGGTCAGAGAAATATCCATTATCTTTCAAATCCTGGGAAGACAACTGGGATTCTCTAACGGTATATTTCAAATATCCTCAAGAAATAAGGACGCTCATATACACGACCAATCCGATAGAATCTTTTAATCGCCAATTGAGGAAAGTAACAAAATCAAAGAGCGTATTTCCAAACGATATGGCTGTCATGAAGATGCTTTATTTGGCTACCATGGATATGGTTAAGAAATGGACCATGAGGCAAAAAAACTGGGCTTCCATTTTAGCCCAATTGGCGATATACTTTAAAGAAAGGGTTGAACCTTATTTATGAGTTGATTCTTCTCGGGGAAAATCATAAATACACAAAACTTGTGACAGACCCTAGTTAAAAGGGAATAATAGTTTCCATTTTTTCTTTGTTAAGAAGATCAACTGTTATTTCTGCACCACAAAAAGTTTTTAATAGAGAAACCATTTCGTCTCTTGCCTCTTTTATATATTCTTCGGAAATCGGTCCTACCCCGTCAAGATTAATCACAATTCTTTTGGAATTTTCCGTTATGATTGAAAATTTACCATTTCTCCAATTCCATTTTCTACACATTACATTCAAGCTTTCATCATCATAATAAATAACTTCCCCTTTATCAGGAGTTTCGGTTTTCTCTTTTCCTATTGCCACAAACTTCTCTTCTCCTGTAGCAAATCCCAATACCGCATTTCCTTTGATT
>WGFY01000007.1 GCA_015491995.1 Mesoaciditoga sp. | reverse complement strand
CTGTTAAAATCATGCCAGGATCGATTTTCGTGATTCCGAGAAAGATCCAGAGATTTGCATATGTCCTTGGAGCGGTTCAAAAACCGGGCCTCGTAACATTTTTACCGAACGAAAATGAAACCATCTTGAGTGCACTCTCAAAAGCCGGTAACATAGTGAAAGAAAAAGCGACGGGAAAGATCAAAATCGTCACCTCTTCCGTCACACGTGAGTATAACGTATCGGATGTTCTTTCTGGAAAAGTAAACGTTCCCATAGAAAATGGCACGCTTGTTTATGTTGAAGGACAAGACATCTACGCTTACGTGGTAGGTGCCGTTAGAAATCCTGGGCGAGTCACGTTTTCACCGGGAATGCCGTTGACCATAGGTAGCGCTTTGTCTGAGGCAGGTGGTGTGATACAAGGACAGAATATTGGAAAGGTTATTTTGGTACAAAACGAAAATAAGGAAACGTACGATCTTTACTCAATAACTTCTGGTTCAACAGATGAGAAGATAAAAAGTGGTGCCCTCATCTACGTCCCTCGAGCTTCTGAAAAATACGTGTACATGCTCGGAGCTGTTAAAACACCTGGAAGGGTTGATTTCGGTCCAAACGAACCTGAAACGTTGATAACCGCTCTTGCCAAAGTTGGAGGGCTCTCCAAAGACGCCGCATCCGAAGCGAAAATCATAACTCGCACTGGCTCGGAGAGAGTTGTCAAAATGCCGAACAATTACAGTGGAACTGATATCCAACTTGAAACGGCAGACACCGTTATCGTTGAAAAGAGCGACAAATGGGCATACGTGTATGGAAAAGTTTCTTATCCTGGGAGAATCACAATTCAACCAGATGAAATGCTTTCATTGCGTACCGTTTTGGCAAAATCAGGTTTATCCCTTCAAAAATACGTTGCTTATGTGAGCCATCCCAAAAAGTTCAAATACATGGCTTCGGGGTTTACAACTTCGTCCAGTGTTGAAGCCTACACGAGCGAATTGTTAAAAACAAAAGATATCATCATTCCATCTGGGACATTTGTTTTTGTGGAATCTGAGAACGATCAAAATGTGTTCACTTACGGTGAATTTCAAAAGTCAGGGGAGCAGTCATACCTTCCCAGCCAATCGATAACTTTGGGAGAAGTGGTGTCAAAGGCCGGAGGTCTTGACAAAGATTCCGCTGGCACGATAATCGTGATGGATCAGCTTGGGAACGTTAACACTTACCAAAGGAATGAGATTTCTTCTCAGGCATTTGAGAAGATACCGAACGACGCTTTTGTCTATGCGCCAAAAAGTGATAAGAATTACGTTGCGGTGCTTGGAAATGTCCAAAGACCGGGAACGTTCGAGTTCTCTTCTTCTGAACCGTTGCTAAAAGTTTTGGGAATGGCAGGTGGCCTTTTGAATTGGAATATGGGAACCATACAGATCATTTCATCAACTCAAACCACAACTTTGAAAGTCTCTCCAAATAAAATTGCTTCAGTAGAAGTTCATCCAGGACAAATCGTTTACGTGCCAACGACCTCAACAATGAAGGTGTATGTTTTTGGTCAAGTTAAGAGACCAGGGGTTCTTCAATACACAAAAGGCATGACGGCGTTAGAGGCGATATTGAAATCTGGAGGCACAACACAAAGTGCCGAACTTTCAAGGACTTTTCTTTTCAAAGGAGGTCCGAACAATTCGCCAGAAATTTTAAACCTCTCTCAAAATGGCATCTCATCTGACAATTTAGCCTTAAACCCTGGTGATGTGATTTACATTCCACAATCGATAAGTGTCGATGTCATGCAAATCATAAGCAACGTGACATCGCTGTTCAACTTGGCCAACAGCGGAATTCAATTGTGGAGGAATGCACAAGGACAATGAAGGCCTTCTTAATTGTCACATGCTTGATATCTTTTCTCTTTTCACTGTCATTTGCTCAAAACATCGATCTTAAAATGTTAAAGGCGATCAACGCCCATGATTGTGAGTTGTATAACTTGACCAGCGGTGTGATATCAACAGATGTTTTTGCGGGAGCAGTCGGATTGTCTTGCGCTTTTATCGCCCCAAAAGTTTCTTTGATAGCGGCATCGTTAACTGGAATTGAGGTTTATCTTTTGAAGAACATCTTGAAAAGACCGAGACCTTTTCAAGAATACAAATGGGTTACCAAAAGGACAGAAGCAAGCGGATATTCTATGCCATCTGGGCACGCGGCAATGTCTTTTGAAGCCGCTTACATTTGGAGTGAACATTTTCCAAAGCTATCATTACTCTTTTATTCAATAGCAACTTACATTTCTGTTTCAAGAATCTATTACGGTGTTCATTACCCAAGCGATGTCTTGATTGGCGCTGTGGTTGGATATCTCACGGCGTATGTTGTTTCCAAAATGTTTTATCCTGTCGGAACACATCCGAAGAAAATTTCGCTGGAATTTGAATTGAATTTTTGAAAAAGAGAATATTTCGTGGATCATTCCATCTCATACTCATAGACGTTACAAGAAAGGAACTTGTCGTGTTGAGCTCATCAAAATCCAAAATTTCGAGCCTTTTTAGATCGAAACAAACCGTTGTGGCTGGAACCATATGGATCACAGCTTTTGTGTTTGGATCAAAATTGCTTGGATTCGTTCGTCAGATGATCACCAGTGCACTTTTTGGAACTACAAAAGGATTCGATGCCGTTATCATCGCTCAACAACCTGCGGGGTTTGTGTCAGGAATAATCGCATCATCTTTTGCAACGATTGCGATACCTCTGTACTTGGAGGAAAAAGTAAAAAACGGAGACGAATCAGCCAAACAATTCGCACGAAGTCTACTGGGCTTCACATCCATTTTCCTCATGCTTTTTGGAGCAGTTTTATTTGTATTTCCCGATGTATTCGTAAAGATCTTCGCTCCTGGATTTCCAGAGTCCACACTTCTTCTCGCATCTAAATACCTTAGGATATTCTCCGTTCTTCCACTTTTCACAGGATTGACAAATCTTTTTGGAACATTCCTTCGGGCTGAAAGAATGTTCTTTCAATATGCCCTTTCCAATTTTACGTTTAACTTGGTCATGATCCCAGCACTCTGGCTGCTCGCTCCTATTATGGCTACCGGTGCGTACGCCGCTTCCTGGACGATCGGAACTGGCGCGATGGCATTTGCCGCATTTTTGTTTGGAAAGAGTATATGGAGTCCATTTCCATTTTCCAAACCTTTCACGCATCAAATGGTTAAAGCCTTTTATTTGGCGGCTCCACTTTTTCTTTCAATCACGATCGGCACGATAAACAACATCGTAGACAAAGCCTTCGCCTCATCTTTACCGGTTGGAAGCATATCCGCTTTGACTTACTCGTTTACGATAGTTGGGATGATATATGGATTGGCCATAACCGGTCTCATAACCTCGTCATTTACAAGTATTTCCGAAAGTGCGTCTGTTATGGACGATGAATCTTTGAGGGAAAAAACCAGGAGGTTGAACGAAGCGATAATAAAAATTCTTACTCCCGTTACCGCATTTACAATTGTTGCAGCTTACTGGATAGTCAGCGTGATATACCAGAGAGGAAAATTCACAACTGCATCCACAATGATGACCACGCCGGCTCTTATTGCTTATGCAACCATGATCATTACCGCTCCACTATCAGGAGCGCTTGGAAATGCGTATATAGCAAAAAAGCAAACTCTTAGGCTTACTTTGATCAGTATCCCTTTCATTCTTCTCAATGCCATCATGGATTGGTGGCTTATGGGTCCGTTTAATCAGGCGGGAATAGCCGCATCTTCAAGTATAGTATCGGTGGCCTGGATAACCACATTGACTCTTGATCTTAAATATCACTACAAAATATTGCACCTTTTTAGCATGAAAACGATCCTTCCAATTTTAACCTCTGTATTGTACATATACATATTCGCTTTCCCACTTTTACATATGGCTCATATTCCAAAGCTCATTTTCGAAATATTCATCGCCGCGGTGATGGTGCTGTTCTTTGCAAGAAATGAAGTGAAGATGATAGTCGAAAAAATAAATCAAAAGAAAAGTGGTAAAATGTAGGTTGAATGGATGGGAGGAGTTCAATTTGAAAAAAGATCCAAAACAGAATATGATGATTCCCGAATTGTCTATGCTTGTGTTAACATTATTACTTACTTCAATCGTGTTTGGAATGAGTTTGTATGGCAACATAACGCTTAACTCAACGTATAATACAGATCTTATAGGCGCATTCGGAAAAATGAATTTCCATTCATTTTCATACGTGTACGATTATCAAATGAGAAAAGACCAAATGGCAAATCCTTTTTATGGGTACATGACACTTGGATATTATTGGTATATAAATGATTCTTATTTTTCATTCCCCCTAACAGATACAGATTTGCGGGCTAAATTAGGCAGGATGCATTTCGTTGAGGGGCCAGGAGAGTTTTATCACCTGTTTTTGAGTGACAGTGCTGGCCCTTTCAACGGTCTTTCACTTAGATACACACCGAATTCGTTTTTTACATTCAAACAAGACATGATCCTCCTGAACGACATCAACCCCAGATCACTGTATTACAGACGATTTACAATACATCCGTTGAATGGGTTATCGCTTTCATACGAAGAATCGATCTTGTTCATGAGGGAATTCGATCCGTGGTATGCATTCGTGATGTTGCCGTATCCTGCAATAGAAGTTTTTCGGCAGGAAGATCCAAAATCGCTTTGGTATCAAAATATCAACGACAACGCACTTGTTGGCTTTAGCGCCAAGTACGATTTTGATCGTTCAAAGATTTACTTGGAGTTTCTTGCAGATGATCTCGATATGAATGCCATATTCGCACCTAACAAATTCCAAAATCCGAACAAGCTCGCATGGCTTATAGGTGGAGAAACGAAATTATGGAATGCCAGCATCACAGCCGAATACGCTGGCGCGACCGCTTACACATTCGAAAAAACGTCAAAAGATCTTCCGAATGGTTACGCGTACATTGCATATCCTGAAGATCCAAATGTTGATGTCAACATGCTTGGGTATAAATACGGTGAAAATAACGATGCTCTCAAAATAAAAATTGAAATCCCATTTGGTACTGAAAGGGTATTCGCGGCTTATGAACATGTTCGCTTTGGAAAAAGAACCCCGACCGATCCGTGGCATGG
>WGFY01000006.1 GCA_015491995.1 Mesoaciditoga sp. | reverse complement strand
CTTTGGAAATATTATGGATTCCATATTAACGTACGCGTTTGCAAAACCAGGTAAAACTGTCATCCTTTCACCCTTTATAACTTCTTTAGCGTTAGAGTATCTCTTTTCCATCAGTTCACTTGGGCCAACTTCCACTATTTCTCCGTCTTTTACAAAAAGGGCCCCGTTTTCCAATATCCCTACTTCCGAGTCGTTGCTTACAATCCTAACGTTGGTAACTAACATTTTATCACCTCGTAGTTTGTAACGTTGTTTTATATAATTTTACCACTTCCATGGCATAAAATGTAAATAGAATTAACATTTAATCCAACATTAACCTATCTTTTTGATTTAAAAAGCGGTCCTCAAATTAAGACCGCTACTGGTGCCGAGGGCGGGACTTGAACCCGCACGAACTTATCCAGTCCACTGGATTTTGAATCCAGCGCGTCTGCCAATTCCGCCACCTCGGCATCACGTATGTGATTATATACATTTCTTTCCAGAGTGTCAAGAGGGAAAACTAAATTTTTTAACATATCTTTCAAAGATGCGGACACGAATCGTCAGCATCCAATTAAAACCCCACGTTATCTGGCGGGAGATTTTTTGAAGGTCTCCGTTCGATCGTCATCGTTGATCAAATGAAGGTAACGATTTTTTGCCTCCTCTGCAAGGCGATCGATTATGGATTTCAGATCGCTGTTGGACAGTGCATTGGATATTTCAGGCATATCAATTAATGACTTTTTCAACTTGTAAGTCGGCTTTTTTTCTGGAAAAAACTCCACCTGATTTACGTTGAATTTTTTTGCTTCCTCGGCAATTTCGGATAGGAGTTTGGTAACGATACGACTAAAAATCACTTCTATTTCTTCTGGCCTTTTCACGTTGTTTAATTCTGCACGATACGATTTTGAAAGTTTTTTTTCAATTTGAACATAACTGTGCATGACCATGTTCACTCCTCCTTTCAAAAGTTTCCACCAAGAATATTGACAAAAGTCAACGCCACAACGACCGCTGTCTCCGTTCGTAATATTCTTGAGCCTATCTTAACCTTTTTAAACTCCATTGATTCGAAGAAACTTTTTTCCCTTTCCGTCCAACCACCTTCTGGACCAATTGCAACGATCACATCCTTTTCCATATTCTGAAATGCCTTCATGTTGAGGTTCCCCTTCGGATCCAAGATCAATCGTGTGGATTTTATTGGGAGAACGAATTCGTTCATTTCAACGATATTCGGTGGATATAAAGTTCCACATTGTTTTGTAGCATCTCTTGCAACGAGCATTGCCTTCTTTAACTTTGACTCCGTTTTCTTCCTTGTTGTTCGATCTGTGTTGGCAAATATCAGAGTCGTAGCTCCCAGCTCTACGGATTTTTCTATTGCGAACTTCGTACGTTCCCATCTAACAGGTGAAAGAATAAGATGAATTCTGAGCTGAGGAATAGGTCGTTCGTCTATTGTTCGAATGACATGTGCAACATTTTCTCCGATCATCCTTCCCAAAAAAAGTTTTCCATTTCCATCCGTGAATTTTACTTCAGAACCATTGGAAAGCCTCAACACTTTAAGGTGGTGAACCTCATGTTCATCAAAATATGCCGTATCATCTTCGACCGTTGCAATGAAGAATTTGGACATCAAATCTCTTCTTTATTCCTCATGTAAGGTCTCAACACTTCCGGAACTTCTATCATACCGTTTTCTTTTTGATAATTTTCAAATATTGCAACGAGGGTTCTTCCAACGGCAAGACCAGAGCCATTTAAAGTATGAATGAAATCAAGAGTGTTATCACTTTTTCGATATCGCATGTTCGCGCGTCTTGCTTGATAATCGGTGACGTTGCTACAAGAAGATATCTCTTTGTAGTCATCATATGATGGTAACCATGCCTCTATATCATAAGTTCGTGATGCGACAAAGCCTAAATCGCCAGTACATATTTCTATAACTCTGTAGGGAAGTTTAAGATATTGCAAAACCTCTTCAGCATCATGCGTAAGAGATTCCAAGTTTTCGTATGATTTATTTGGTGTAGTGTACATTACGAGTTCAACTTTATCGAATTGATGCTGGCGTATCATGCCTTTCACATCTTTGCCATAACTTCCAGCTTCGCGACGGTAACATGGTGTATAGGCCACGTATTTCAATGGAAGTGATTTTTCTTCCAAAATTTCTCCTCCATGCAAAGCAGAAAGTGGAACTTCTGCAGTTGGGATTAAAAAAAGATCGTCAAGAGTTGTGGAATAAGACTCCTCTTCAAATTTCGGAAGTTTTCCAGTGTTTATCATCGTTTCTCGGCTCACCAGATGAGGTGGCATTACCTCCGTGTATCCATGCTTTGATGTGTGAAGATCTAACATGAAAGATATCAAAGCGCGCTCCATCTGAGCTGCTCCTCTGTACAGAACCGTAAATCTTGAACCTGACAATTTGGACGCCCTTTCGAAATCCAGCAGTCCCCTTTTAGATCCTAAATCCCAATGGGCTTTTGGTTTAAAATTGAATTTGCGTGGTTCTCCCCATCTTCTGAGCTCAACGTTCTCAGTTTCATCCTTACCAATGGGCACTTTTTCGAATGGAACGTTTGGAATGATCAAAAGTAGTTCTTTCAGCCGTTTTTGAAGTTTTGAAAGTTCTCCTTCCTTGATCTTGATCTCAGTGGAAAGTTCTTTGCCACGTGCGAGAATTTTTTCGGCACCTTTCTCATCTTTAGATGCTTTGAATTTAGCAACCTCTTTCGAGATCGAATTCCTTTCCGCTCGCATTGAGTTCAACTTTGTCGTAATCTCACGCAATCCTTCGTCAATTTTAAGAACTTTATCGATGTTATCTGGCATTTTTTTTCTTCTTTTGAGAAGATCTTTGATCCTATCAGAATCACTACGTATGAGTTTTATGTCCAGCAAAGCTCTCACCTCCATATTCCATATAAAGTATACCATCTTTTTCAAGTGTTTTTGTGTCCTCCGAGCTAATGAGTTATAATAAACATAACCTGCTTTGAAGTTAAAGCTATCCTGCGATTTTTGGAGTTTAGGAGAAAGTAGAGGGGATAAAATATGGCAAGGATTTCGTATTGTCCAACGATGGTTACCTACATAGGAAAAATTGAAGATGAAATTGACGGATTAAATTTTTTTGCCGCTTCAAGTGCGGCGGAAGCGCTCTATTTGTTGCGCTCAAGGCACATGGAAGCAGTCATGATAGGAAGAATGGCAAAGAGAGTGGAGATCACCGATAGTACAAAATCTTACCGATTGAAAGATGGAAACACTCTTATATATCGCCAAAAATCTGGCATAAGCTATGAACAATTGAAGCAGGTTGAAATCTACACTTATCTCTCCAAAGCATCTCTAAGTGATGTCAAAGATGTTTTTAAAAACGTTACCTTCTTCGATTCGTTGAATGAATGCCTCGAAGACGATCTTAAAACTCCAGTGTTGATAGATTGGAAGGATTACAGGGATGACTTTGAGCTTCTTATACCCATGAATGAAATGGGAAAGGTTCCGTACTTTCGAGCGCCTATCATTTATTACAGCGATGAGGATCTTATAACGAAAGAATTGCTTGAAAAGATAAAAGCAATTGTAAATTTATGAAGGACGTATTCACTTGTAAAAAGCTTATCTCAATTTATCGGTTTTATAAGCCGATAAATATGGAAAGCGGGAGGTGGTTTAAGTGAAAAAAATATTTTTGGTTTTGGTGGTCATAATGGTCATGACATTGCTCTTGTCTTCATGTGCCGTCAATCTTTTCAAGGGCTTTGACAAGCCTGATAACATCTCACAAAGTGCAAAGAGTGCGCTTAATGCGGCAAATAACGGTGATGCACAGACTGCTGTGGATCTTTCGTCTAACGTGATCACTCTTGTTGCATCTTCTCAAAACTCGTCTAATGCAACCGAAAATCTTTACACAGCACTCACAGTATCGGCAACTTCATCAAGTGCAAAGAAGGTAATCAACGAGACTGTCGAAAATGTTAAAAATGTCAGAGATAAATTGATAAGCGGAGAGATTTCTTTATCTAGTACCACCGCATTTGCCGTTAAAAACGCTTCCATTGCGATGATGAGATCCATCTCTCAGATCAAGAACTTATCTTTATCGAAGGTGGTAACGGATCTGATCGAATTGCTTCCTGAAAGCCAATCCGGGATGTCTTCTGTTGAAAATGTCAATTCAACTATTAACGCTTCTACTGCATCTAAAATCGTTGTTTTGCTACTCTCCGTTTCGAAAGGTATGCCAACCATGGATCTTCTGTCCGAGCTTTCGTCTTTGTTATCCGTGTACGGTGGGAATGATGAATTCAATTGGGATGTCTCTAACGTTATTTACGATGCTCTGTACGCATCAACCGCCATTTTTGATTCAAACCATGATGGTGTTCTTACAACCGATGACGAAATATTTTCGTACGTTTGGGATAAAGCGAACAACCGTTTTAAAGATCCAAGTGACATAAACGTCACCGGTATGCTCGGTGTGGTGCTTGGTACTTATGAGAATGCCAACTTATCTGAGAAAGTTTTGACTAAATTACATGAAGCAATGAATTCGACAAAAGACGCTTTGAGTCATATGCCCTCCACGCTCAACATAAACAAATCAAATGTTGAGAATGCCATCAGCATCGCCAATTCGTTTTTGAACAAGATAAGCACTTCAAAGCTTGCATCTTTCAATACGCTGGGAGATTTGATCGCTTTTTTGGAAAAAAATACAAATCGTTGAGGGGGGTATAGAAGTTGAAAAAATGGATTATCTTGTGGATGATTTTATCGATTGCGGCTGTAGCTTTCTCAGTTGATCTAAGCCTTTACAACTCTTTTGAAACTCTATTTATGGGGGAAACGTTCACGGGGATATCAGACGACATAAATGCGCTTTATTACAACCCGGCAGGTCTTTCCAATGGAAAGGGATTCGTTTTGGGGCTTCCGGATTTGAATGTCAACATGAGCTACGGTATGGCTTCGGCCACGGTTAAAGCTTTAACTCATCTGAACGAGATAGAAGAAGTTCTAAACAGTGGAAATAACGTGAAAATAGCGAACTACTTGCTGAGTAATTATTCAAAAGCGCTTTCCGGAAGAAACGATATGATATTTAGAAGTGATATCTACACCGGATTTGAGGGAAAAAGCTTTGCGCTGGTAGCTGCAGCTATGGGACAAGTATATGCGAATTCGTTTGTATCAAATGATATCGTGCCTTTTATCTCCCTTCATGCAAAAGCCGCTGGATATGTTGAAGGTGCCGGGGCATTGGCATTTAACATTCATAACGTGAAATTGGGCGTTGGTGGCACTTACAGATATGGGTACGTGATGCCAAGCATATATTCCATAGACAATCTTTCCATTTTACTTGTGAACTCTTCAACCTTTGACCCGGATATGAGCCATGAGGCCACTTCAAATGCAGACATGGGGGTAAAAATATCTTGGGGGAAGTGGAACATAGGCGGTATTTGGCACAACGTGATGAGCGATCCTGATCTTCCTGATATGAGAATTGGAGTTGGCTTTGTCACTAAAACTCTTGCCGTTGGTGTGGATTTTGAGAAGTTGTTCGACGATGATTATTCAGTTTACAGGAGGATTCACTTTGGAGTTAGATATCTTCCATTCGATTTTTTAAGATTGTACGGCGGGATATCTGCTGGATGGTTCACCGGTGGACTGGAAATGAGATTGGGGCCTTTGAAATTTTATGGAGGCACCTATGTTCTGAATTACGGCCACCATGCCGGTTACGATTCTCAAAGAATGTACACGATTGGATTTGGCATCTAGAGAGGCTTAGAAGGGTGCTTTTTAAAATCGCTTGGTTTTTAAAACCTCATTATATAGATTCTCAAGGTGAGGATCCAGTTTCCCTTTTCTCTTCAATATCATAGATCTGTACAAGACGTTGACCAAGCTGAACTCTCCGATTCTGTTGTCAAGGAAATTACCAAGATGTTCCTTTCCTGTGGCGCAATAGAGGACGACATCGGCTACTTTTGTTATAGGCGAGCTTATTCCAGCGGTAATGGCTATGGTCTTTGCACCACTGCCTTTTGCGACTTCCAAAGATTTCACGATATCACGAATAACACCACTGTGACTTATCCCTATGACCACATCTGACGAGTTAAGACCAGCCGCGATCATGACCTGAGCATGTGGATCCGAGTAATCTGCAGCATGAATTCCCAACAAAGCAAATTTCAAACTTCCATCTTTTGCAATGGCGGCGGATCTACCTACACCAAAGAAAAGGACCCTTTCTGCTCCCAAAATGATCTTAACTCCTTCTTCAAGCTGTTTGATGTCAAGCAATTGGTTCGTGTTGTTCAAAAGCTCTGAACTTTCTTCAAAAATCCGTTTTACAAATGTGGAAAAATCTTTTACTTCTCCAAAAGATGAAACTTGTTCTGATGGCACACTCAACTCACGGGCAAGCGCTATTTTAAATTGCTGGTAACCGTCAAATTCCATCTTTCTACACAAGCGATATATAGTTGCCTCACTTGCACCACAATGCATTGAAAATTCCGTTATACTGTAATGTATAACATCATCTGGTCGGTTTATCACGTAATCGGCTACGAGTTTTTCTGAATCGCCAAGAGAATTGTACCTACCTTGAAGAACGGTCAGTATCAACCATTCCACCTCTTTTTCAAATATTTTTTTTGACTTTCAAAATCTTTGAGTTGCTTTTCTATCGCTTTCTCTGCAAATTCTTCTGATTTCCCCTGCGTTTCTTCCACGAAAGAAGCAACTCTTGCAAAGTAAATCGGAACTAAAGAACGAATCAAAGAGTCACGAATCTCATGTTTTTTGTACGAAGCTGCAAATTCATACACCACTTTTATCCACGTGTTACCATCAAGTTTACCATTTTTTCTTGAATTCTCTAAAGTGTTTGAGAGATCTTTGGGAAGAATTGAGGAGATGAATTTCCATTTTTCGTTTATTCCATCACTCGATATTTTTTTTAAGTTATCGATATCCACAGTTATCGGCTCTGGGATAACATCTGGGATGTTACCAAATACAGGTGCTTTCATAGGTTCACCTTCTTTTTCCATCCAGACGCTTTCATACTTTTCCATGAGTTCAAACAGCGTTCCAACGACTTGTTTGAACATAGGGCCTAACTGTTTGCCAGGATCTTTCACATCATGAATCTTTGCCCCCAAGGCCGCTTGCCATACCGGTTTATCTCCATCACATATAGCCGTTGTCGTCATCCAAATATCTATACCGAATTTTGCCACATCACTTTGCCAGATTTCTACGGGTTTCGAAAGGTACTTTTGAACCATTTCCAAACTCACACCGAAGTCTCCTCCTATGGGCTGCCTTACCTTTTGACCGTAGAGGATAGATGTTAATGGATAACATATGTTGTTCGTGATCGTCCCGTCATATTTATGACGTACATAATATGGGGTAACATATGAGGACTTTCCATCTACAATTGGCCTTGTCAGCCTTTCTATCCACCAAGGCTCTATGCTGCGTAAATCGGAGTCTACAAAAACGGTGATGGGAGCGTTGAGCATACTTGATATTCTCATAACGCTGCCCATTGCACTGCCTTTTCCAGCCAGTCCATTGTAAATATAGGAGATTTTATCCGATTTTGTCTTTTCTCTTAAAAAAAACTCTTTAGTTTTATCCTTCGAACCACCATCTGAGTTCACGATAAGTCCATTGCCGTGAAAATACTTTTGTATGCCAAGATCTACGATCCTCGCGACATGTCCTATAGTTTTCGAGTTATCATAACTTGGAATTCCAACAACTACGCTGTACGATTTACCTTTCAGATTTTTTTCAACCTCTTCTGGAAACATTCTAAACATAGGGTACCTCCTTATTCTTTCACACCTCCAGCTGTAAATCCAGCGGTAAGGTATTTTTCCATGGTCATGAAAAGCACAACAACTGGAACGGCGGTTATAACAGAAGCCGCCATCATCTTTGCCCATATGGCATGCTGGGAATTGAAAAGCTCACTTAGTCCAACTGGTAAGGTGTAGTAAGATGGAAATGGGCGAATGAATATGGAAGCGAAAAGGTATTCGTTCCATCCTATCATGAAAGCGTATATGTAGACGGTTATTATTGCCGGTAAAGACAGTGGAACAACAATTCTCCAAATAGCTTCAACCCGTGTGCATCCGTCTATTATGGCGGCCTCTTCGATGGAGTATGGTATCGTTCTGAAATAATTTCCGAGCATGTACAAAGAAACCGGGAGTGTTTGAAGCATGTAAATTATCAAAAGGGATATCATGGCTAAATTTGGGTTTGATGTCATCCCTATTTTGGAAAATATTTGGTAAAGAGGCACCATTAAAATAGTTCCTCCAAAAAGATACACGAGCAAAACGCCACGCTGAATGGTTCCGCGCCCCGGATACTTTATCCTGCTAAAAGAATATGCTCCAAAGATCGATACGATCAAGCTGAGCAGCGCAGCCAGACCTGCCAAGATCAAACTGTTTTTAAAGTATCTAAGAAAAGGAAATTGATTTTTTTTCTGATTTGCATATATTTTTTTCAAAACGGCTTTGCGCTGATCTTTTGGAAGAGTTTGGGCTAAATTATAAAGTTCTTTCTGCTCTCCAGAAAGCTTCTGCTGAATTGACTGTTTCAATCCTAACAGATCTTCATATTGAGTGAGCGTGAACTTTTGAAAGAAGCCGGATTTTAGCGCATCTATGTTGTATCTGAACGATATGGTTAACATCCATGCAAATGGATAAAATACAAGCAATACAAGCAATCCAACTGAAAAATAGAAAGCTATGATCTTCCATAAACTCTTTTTCCTTACCATTTCAACACCTTCTTTACATACAAGGTGATCAAACCAATCATAACCACGAAGAGGATCGTGGCAGCGGAAGCCGCTACACCTTGATGGGGAATACCTGCAAATGCCGTATTATAGATGTATATGGGCAACGTGCCAGCAAATTTTGACAGAAGATAGACCTCATTGAACTTGTAGAAATTCCATATTCCTCTCAACAAGGCAACAGAGGCTATGACAAAATAAAGCTCAGGAAGTGTTACACTCATGAATTTTTTCCACCAATTAGCCCCATCCATTTCGGCTGCTTCGTAGAGAGAGGATGGGATCGACTGCAACTTTGCCAAGATCATGAGATACACAAATGGAAAGTTCCTCCAAATGTTGAAAAAACTTACGACGACAAAAGCGTTATTTGGGTTGTTTATTATGTCCGTTCCAGAGTTCATCAAGTGCAAAGAAGAAAGAAATTGAACGAGTGGACCGTTGAGTGGAAGAAAAATGTATTTCCATGCAAAAACGCTTGATATAAGAGGGGTAACATACGGAAGAAGTATTAAAGCTCTTATGATGCCTCTCCCGTAAAATTTCCTGTTCATCATTATGGCAACGCCAAGTCCCAGCAACAGACTTCCGATAACCGTAATCGAAGTAAAGGTAACCGTTATCCCAAACGATTTCCAGAAGGTCGGATCTTTCAATATTCCCACATAATTTTTCCATCCCATGAATTGATTGGGAACGGCAGGATTCAAAGAAACTCTAAAAAAGCTTAAATATATGTTGTAAATCGCGGGATATAAGATCAAAAGAGATATTATTATGACAGTTGGAGCTATCAATTTCCATCCTAAAATGGCTTCTTTATGTTCCAATGTTCCAACAGAATGGTTTCTCATATTCTCACCACATTTTTATGAAATGTTAGACAAAAGGTGACCCAATGGTCACCTTTTTACGTTCACAAAATCATTTTCCAAGTATTCTTTTAGCCTCTTTTTGGGCCCATTCGGCAGTACGTGTAGGTGTCCAATTATTCGCAAACATGAGGTTTATGGCTTTACCTATGACGAAGTTCGCTGAAAGTTTTGACATCTGGGTAACAACTTTCCCTTTGTAAAAATCAAATCTCTCTATGTTGTTAAGTGCGGCTATGATGGTAGCGATCTTTTGAGAACCGTAACGTTTCAGGACTGGATTGTCCAAGAATTTTGGATTGGTGGCAATGCTTTTTCTTGTTGGGTTCATGCCACCAGGTGCCATATGCAACCAATAAATGTAGTTATCTCCTGTCATCAAGAACTTTGCGAATTTTTCAGCAGCCGTTTTGTTTTTAGAAGAGTTCAATATTCCGAGCCCTACGACTTGACCGTAAGAAGAGGTGTCAACATTTATCATCTTGTTGGCAAAACCTGTGTTTTTAACCAATTGTGGATCAAAATTGTGAATTCTGGACTCTTGCACATCTCGAATGGCTAGATCGTCCATTATGTATGTAGAGTAGAAGATCATACCGGCTTTTCCGGAAAGATATCCCTTTAGAGCATCTAAGACCGTTGTGAATCCAGGCATCGAATATTTTCCAAGTTCCTTGTAAAATGCAAACGATTGGATCATCTCAGGAGTGTCAAGCGTGACGTTTCCCTGAGCATCAAATGGTCTTGCGCCGTTTGCCAAAGCAATCTCCGTAAAAACTTGCTCGGCGTAATCATCCGCCTGCTTTGGAAGAACTATCCCATAAATCTCCTTAGACGGATCGTTCAATTTTTTTGCAGCTTCAAGAATGTTGTACCAAGATGTAGGAGTGGCAAGATCATCTTTGTCAAACCAATTTTTGTGATACCATATTCCTTGTACCCATGCATGAAATGGAATTCCATAATATCCGCCATTGCCAGCGTAGAGAAGTTTTTTGACGCCGGTATATATGTCCCCGAAGTCATTTATAATTTTTGCGTTGAGTTTGGTATCCATTAGCCCTTCAGTTCCAAGGAGTACTAAAGGCTCTATACCATCTTCCATTATATCTGGCAAAGTTTCCGCAGCCTTGGAAGCGGCAAGTCTGGAAAACATATTGTTTTCTTGTACTGGAACGACGCTAACGCTGATACCGGTTTTCGCTTGAAAAATGGTGGCCAACGCTTGTATTCTTTGCATTCTGTTACTTTCCGTTTCTGTTGTCCAAAATGTAATGCTTTGGGCAAACAAACCTGAAATCACGAGAGTTAAGATCGTGATCACCAACAAACTCTTCTTCATATCAATTTCCTCCTTTGTTTTTTTGTTCCCATTGTCAAGGGAATTTAAAATTGATGGTGTTTTTTCTTTAAAATATTTATTATGAAAAATATTTTCATCATAAATAAGTATACGACACAAAACTTGAAAAGTCAAGATCAAAAATTAATTCGATCTTGACTTTTCAAGAAATGTTTTTTATCATTTTTAAGTCAATTTGCCGTTTCTAACCTCTTGACATTTCCAGAAATTTTAACGCTTTTCTCCAAGGTCTTGTAGGTGGTACTGGAAGATTCTATGAATTCTTTAAGTTCATCGATATCAAAGTTGAACCCTTTGCTCACACCGATCTCATAATTTATTTTGACGAGTTTGGGTATCTGAGGATCACGGTAACCTTTTAAAATGATTTGAACGTCTGAATTCAAAAGCTCCTGTCCGCTTTTTTGAAAATACCTTTGAAGATTTATCAAAAAACAAGATCCCAGAGCACCTATTATGGTTTCTATAGGTGAATGTGCTTTAGTGTGCTTCCCTTCCGTGTTAACGGAGATGCTGGTCGTAATTTCTCTTGATTTGTTCACCGCCATACTATCTGCTGAATTAAATTCCGTTTCAATCACGAATTCTTGTAATTTCATATTCTATACCTCCAAAAAGTTTACCTCTATACTTCTTCTACTTCCTCTATTTCATGACCATAAATGGTATTTGAAGCAGTGGTGTTATCACCATGTAATTGCGATAACGCACCTTCAATCCAATGACCATGGCAATTGGTGCATACACTGAATGAATTTGTCAAGATGCTTTTTTAATTTTTCCATCTTTCCTATTTTCTTTGTTTGAACTATTTAACTTTACCTACCTCCTTTCATTTCATCCTAATTTTAATCATATGCTCAAAAAATATTCTACACCCACTTATGTAAAAAAACAAGCTCTGCCATCATCATTTTTGTTAAAAAACAGTTATTTTTATCTAAGCTAAACCATCATGTGAAAGAAAGTCTTAACATTGAATATACATTTGAGGGGTGTGTTTAACGTACGTGAGCATTTCAAACTTTCATTTTCTGTAAATGGGAATGAAAAAAGTCGATCCTCATGACCAGATATGTTGAATCAATGTGAATACGGATACGCAAATTTAGGAGATACTCAATTACCAAGTTATCATGCTTTAAACTTCAAATTTTGTGTCCATCTATCTACATTGGATTTGTTATCTTACCCATGAACAATGTAGAACCAGTGGACTTGTCAATTATGAAGAAGATGAACGGATGATCGGCTCTAAAAATGGGTACTTTAGGAGAACTGAAATTAGGTGAGCAGGTGAGCACCATTACAACAGAGGTTACGGCAGCTGCCTCCGTTCCTTTCTCGTTCACGTCTATGTACGCTTTGTGAATGACTTTGGAAATGACAAGGTCTTTTCTACCATCCATGCCAGAAAAATCCGCATTGTCAAACGCATTTGGCATTCCCATGGATGACAACGCATCTTCAAGTTCATACCCGGTTTCTAACTTGAATTTTGGAAAATAAACTTTTATTTTTTGTTCGCTCATTTCTGAAATCCATCGTTTCAGACTGCTTGCACTCAAAGATTTTTCGAGTTCGTTTATGCCGTATTTATCTTTCGAAAGAAGAACGATCATAGAAAGATCTCCACCCTTATATGGCATCTCAAGCGCTTGAAATGTATTGTTTTCCATATAATTAAAATTTGCTTCTTGATACATCAGGGGAACTTTTATCTTTAGGTTTGGATCAACATAAAATGTAGACGGTTTGGTCAATGAGGTGCTAAATCCAGATACCCATTTGCCTTTAAAATAAATGGCGTTGGTAAGAATGAGTTTTGTCAGTGGATTGATTTTCCCAACGATTTTCTTTATCTTGTCGTTAGTCTGTTTGCCAACCCAAGTGTTTATCTTATTTGCCGCTTTTTTCCCGTTTGAGAAATTTAGCGTGAAAAAATCACCACCGTAGTACTTGTCGATAGTTGAAGTGAATTCTTTTAAGAAGTTGAATCCCTTTTGACACCATAAGGCGTTGGCGATGTTAAGAGTGAATTGGCTTTTTGGGGCATATGATTTTATATCTTTTACAATTTTTGAGAATGCCGAATGGAACTCTTTTTGCCCAAGCGTTATGTGAAGCACTTTGGCCATCTGTGTTTCCGTTTTGCCTTTAGCTCCCGCGTAAGTCATCGATAAAGCGTCAAACACGCTGAAAGGGGAAAAGAAAACATTTTCATCTTCACCTTTTAGCTTGTTGTAAAGATCGATGGCAAATTCATTGCTCGCTTTCACGACCGATCGCTCGTTCTCACCAAGAAAAGATGTTGAATTTGCAAGCACCAAGATTCCAAGTGAAAAAGCGAGCAGGAAAAGCAACGCTATCCTTAACTTTTTCATAAAGGTTCCTCCTTTTATGAGCATTGACGTGGGTTTTCCTAGAACACTTTCAAGTGGAATGCACCGGATCGCAACCTGCTCCATTATACGTCTAATTATCATTCTATCCAAAAGGGCATGATCATGATCTTAAAGCTGTCTATTCCTATGGAGCTTAGAGTGTGATGTTTAAAGTTATTGAGATTTTCTCAATTTAAGAAGTTTTATTCTTTTCATCATCGCTTTCCACTTCTAAGATATGAACATTTGTTGCGTGACATTCAGGGCAGATATCTTTATCATAATCATTTGGCACTCTCCATACTTTTCCACAGTTCTCACATTTCACCAACTTAACGTTACGGCACTTTTCTTCTTTGCCGGTTCTTATTTCTTTGCTGTTAACAAGGGCGTCAGCTATCTTGGCATGAGCAATTTTCACGATTCTGCCAAAAGTTTGTCTAGATATTCCCATAACATCTGCTGCATCCACCTGGTACATTTCTTCTAAATCGGCAAGCCTTATCGCCTCTACCTCATCTATTGTAAGCTCAACATATCCTTTTAATTTCCTGTTGGGCTTGAATATCATTGGCTTCAGCGTGTACTCAACAATTCTGTATTTTTTAGGACGTGCCATTCGGTTCTCCCTCCACTTATCTTATTATGTAACTTTTACTTTACACTTGTTTTCTTTCCTTTTTGTAAAATGAAAATGAATCTATGTTAAGATCTTTAGGGTGACGAAAAATGAAGATAAGATCCTATGCAAAAATAAATTTATATCTTGCCGTTCTTTCAAAGCGTCGAGACGGATATCACGACATATTAAGTCTTATGCATAACGTGTCTTTGTACGATACTGTTGAAATTACCAATTCGTCTTTTGAAGAATTCGATTCCAACGTTTCTCTTAATTGGGATGAGTCAAACACTTTGTACAAAGCCATTAGGGCTTTTGAATCTTCGACAGGCATTACGCCAAAGTTGAAGATATATCTTCATAAAGGCATTCCAATGAAAGCTGGCTTAGGTGGGGCGAGCTCCGATGCCGCAACGCTCTTGTGGTATTTATGTAAAAAGTACTCCACAGAAAACGAAATTGAAAGAATGTCAAAAAAAGTGGGAAGTGATGTGCCGTTCTTTTTGAACGGGGGATGTGCCGTTGTTGGAGGAAAAGGTGGGTGCATTGAGGATATAGAGCCACTTGATTTTCCAATAGAATTTTACACTCCAAAGACCGGGTTTTCCACATCAAAAATGTACAAATTGGTAGACGAAAAAGGCGTATTAGGACATGTTGGAAATCCGAAGAAACTTTATCAAGCTTTGAAAGAAGGTGATGTTGAATTGGCAAGAAACAACATGTACAACACTTTTGAAATGGTAGCAAGAGAAAAATTTCCATCGATGGTGAAAGAAGCGTTTGAAGCTCTTAAAGAGCATGAACTTGTGATGATGACAGGTTCAGGGTCAACTTTTTTTGGATTGGACATTCATAAAAAACCAACAAAAAACGGTGCGCGTCTCATAGCGCACCCTAGAAG
>WGFY01000005.1 GCA_015491995.1 Mesoaciditoga sp. | reverse complement strand
GTACTCTAAAGTTCATCTTGTGCTTCAAAAAATAAGAAATGGCGATCGCAGAACCTTAAGTGATTTAGGTAAGCAAAAGATGTATAAACCATTAGGTGAAGGTGTATTCGAATTTCGCATTCCGCCTCGTGCAAAAGGTGGAGTTGTGAGAGTTTATTTCACATTCAGCAGAACAGAAAAAGACACGATCATCATTTTAGACATTGAGTACAAGAAAAAGAAAAAAGGTAAGATCGGTAAAGCATTGGAGAGGAAGAGAGAATATGACCGCTAAAAAACTGAAAGAGCTCAAATCCATGGCTGAAAAATACCACAGTTGGGAAAAACAAAACAAGAACAAAGCAAAAACATTTGATGATTTCATAAAAGATGAAGAACGAAATCCACTTGAAGATTTTATCGTTGAAGTTTCAAACGAAAGGATAGCTCAAGGAATGAGCCAAGCGGATCTTGCCAAAAAGATGAAAACCACCCAGTCCGTTATATCTCGTTTTGAAAACATGGGAAGGAAACCACGTTTTGAATTCATGCAAAAGCTTGCAGAAGCGCTCGGTGGAAAGATTGGAATCACGATTCATGATGATTACACCATTATCGTTCCCAAAGAATACAGAGAAATTGTTGAAAAATTGAGTAAAAAATCTGGAAAATCACCAAAAGAATTCTTGCAAGGACTTCTGATAGACGCCTTAGAAAAAACGAACACTCGAAAAAAAGGAAAAGTGAGAGCCTGAACATTTGAGATAGTAACCATTTCTTTTGACAAAAGGAGCATCTAATTCTTAAAAAAGAGATTTGAAATGACCAGTAAAGAGTATCACAGCTTGTGACATTAGAGACAGGCTTACCACAATTGAGCTTAACGATTTAGTGAGTAGAGAGATTTAAAAAAACATGGTACTACTAAAAGATAGAAAAGGGCAGGAAAGAGAACTAAGAACTGTAAGTCAAAGATGGAAAAGGTACAAACAAGGGAGTGGGAAGAATGAAAAGTTTTGAAGATGTGAAAAAGCGTCTCATGAAAAACAAAGAATTTGCCGATGCGTATAGAAGAAACAAACCTCTGGCAGATTTTATAGATGAAATGCTTTCTTTAAGAGCTAAAAAAGGTTGGACACAAAAGGATTTAGCAGATAGACTCGGCATGAAAGTTCCAAACATATCTCGCATAGAAGCTGGAAAGCAAAACATCACTTTCTCAACCATGCAAAAAATAAGCGAGGCGTTAAATGGAAAGCTCTTGATCACTTTGAGAAAGGAAGACTTTGTAGAGCTTTCACCTACTGCAAAAAAGATCATGAAAAAGATTGTAAAAGCAGAGAAAAAAACGCCCGCGGAGATTTTAGAAGAAGCACTTAAGGTTTACGAATCAGACAAGTCATTAACCCATTGAATTCTATCCATGAAAATCCGCATTTCAAAAGTTGGCAAATAGTTGGCGATTGGTTGGCGAATATGGCGAATACACGCTGAGAAACATAATGGACATGTGGACGTTCAAGTTAAACTCCCTGGAATAGATTCAACAAAACCTGCCAGACATAACCGCATTGAAAAACACGTGTTGTGATGCTCAAAAAAGCCCAAGAGAAGAGAGAATATGACCAATAAAAAAGCTTAAAGAGCTCAAGTCCATCGCTGAAAAATACCACGATTGGGAAAAGCAAAGCAACAAATTTAATCAGTGAAGAAGTGGTTCAAAAACTTTGGCCCTGGTGGATCAAAAACATCTTGATTTTTTACATTTCACGCGTTTTTAGTCTCATTTTAGTTCATTTGATTATTCGCAGGGCATTAACAATACTTTGTAACATCGACTCACATAATGACTACTTTTATCTTTCAGTCTTCCAAACCAATATCGTGAATGCCAATATCAAAAGAACGGCATAGCTCTCTGCCATGGCAAGTGAAGGCCAGGGAATGAAGAAAACCAGTATGAATACACCAAAGAGCAGCAAGGAGATGGAAAGCTTTACTTTACTTTTCCAATTTCCAAAACCATAAGTGATTATTCCCAAGAAATATTGAATGAAAAAGTAAAGAGCTATAAAATCGTGAGGTTTTGTGTTTTCATTGTAAAGTCCTATTAAGAATATGAAGACGGAAGCTATCGATATGTACGCACCCGCTATGGTTTGCATTTTGTCCCTGCTTACTTCTATAATGTAGACAGAAAAAAGAAACATGAGAATTGCCACAAAAAAGAGACCCACGTTGAAGATGGCAGGAAAGTTGGCGTAGTGCGAACCTAAATCACTGAAAGCATTCTTGAAAAACGAAAAGGTTGGATTGTAATGTATGCCAATTCCGACTATTAAAAAGAACAAAGCTATAGAAGCAACCCCACAATATTTGAAATATTTGAAGTACTTATGCATTGTAGCCACCTCATGAATCCTATTTTGCTTTCTTTTACTTTCGTTTTAATCGTATCATTTTCACCTTTAAAATTCAAGGGAAAATTGGGGTCGAACGTGTAGCCAGATCACATTGAACATCTTATGGATTATCATGGTGCCAAAAACATCATTTCCACAGATGGACGATTGACTTTATGTACAGTGGATCAAGGCGATCTGAAAAAACTTGCGAGGTTGTATACGATTATATTTTCAGAATACTCTAAAGATTTAGAGGCTTTGAAATTGAGACTTTTGAAAATCCTTGAATCGAGAAACATGGAAATGTATATGGCTATTTTAGGAAATGTGTAAAAAGTCAGAGTCTCTCTCAAAGTTTGTGTGAAGATTCCCATTGACATTCCAAAATTCTTGTGGTATGATAAATATGATTTACATGAATTAAATATAAGAAGGAGATGTATGCTTTGACTGAAATTCATAAGGGAAAATACATGTTT
>WGFY01000004.1 GCA_015491995.1 Mesoaciditoga sp. | reverse complement strand
GATAGTGTACAATAAGTGCTGTAAAAGTTGAAAAAGAAAAGAAGTTCCTGTATCCTATTCTTAAGAACCAACAAATCCAAAAGAATGGGGGGATACAGGAACCATGGAACTTGAGAATATTATACTTCAATATTTTGAAAATGACAAGGAAGCCATGAAGAATTTGATTTCATTTTTTCTTGACAGAGTTATGTTTGAGGAAGCAAAGATGCAAGTTGGAGCTAACGCATACGAGAGGAGTGGCTCGAGGAAAGCACATCGCAACGGATACAGACAACGTTCTTTGAAAACGAGATATGGAACGATTGAATTGGATAAGCCACAGATAAGGGAGTTTCCATTTGAAACGCAAGTCTTTGACAGGTATTCAAGAGTTGAGAGAGCGACAAGAAATGCCATAGCTGAATCATACGTTCAAGGTGTATCTACGAGGCGAATAAAGGAGATTGTATCCCATCTTGGCGTTGAAGAATTATCTGCCACAAGCGTATCGAACATAGCTAAGGAATTGGATAAAGACGTTGAAGCCTTTCTCAAGGGACGAATAGAGAATGAAATAAGATATCTCTTCATAGACGCGACTTACTTCAAAATAAGAGAACATGGTCATTATTCCACGCAAGCTGTTTTTGTAGCGATAGGGGTAGACACAGACGGATACAGGCGTGTACTTGGCGCGAAAGTAGCGATGAGTGAATCAGAAGCATTTTGGATGGATTTCTTTGAGGAAATGAAGCAAAGAGGATTAAGAGGGGTAAAACTCATTATCTCAGATGGTCACAGTGGAATAAGGAATGCGGTAGAAAAGAGTTTTATAGGTTCGTCATGGCAAATGTGCCATGTACATTTCATGAGAATAATAACCTCTAAAACTCCAAAGAAGAAATGGAAATGGGTTACATCCAAAGTAAAAGAAGCACTCAACAGTTCAGATGAATCGAAATTAGAAGGATTGATTGAGGAACTTGAAAAAGTGGGTCTTGAGAAAGCGGCAAGGAGCGTTGAGAAATACAGATATGACTTGTTCAATTACAAAGCATTTCCAAAATCACATTGGCGGAGACTAAGGACAACGAATGTACTTGAAAGGCTGAACAGGGAATTAAAAAGAAGAGGAAGAGTAGTTGGTGCATTTCCAAGCGTTGATTCTTTAATAAGGCTGTTGGGTTCAGTTCTGATCAATCAAAACGAAGAATGGATCACTGACAGAAGATATTTGAAAATGGAGAGGGAAGAAGAATTTGAAGAAATGAGTGTTTGAAAAATGAGGCTGTTTCAGTCTTAAAGGATACAGAAATGAATTTACAGCAATTTCTTGACATAACCGATGATAGAAGAAATGAGGTGATCTTAAATGATTGAAGCTATAAGAGAAATTGGGGAATATTCCCTTGAAAAGATGGGAAGAAGTGTTGAAAACCCATTTGATATTTTAGTCGATGATCCCACGGGTAGAGATACCAAGAATGTATTATTTATTGTTCTTGAAGGCAAAAAAGAAGACGATGAATTTACATATAAAGGCGTAGAATTTGAGGAGTATTCGAATGAAAAACTTAACAAGTATGCTTACAAAAAGGGTTCTTCAAATAGTTTGGACGCGACTCCCACTTCTATGGTCACAAGTATTGACTCAACATTTGAGAGAGTAAAAATATTGCCATGGTTTAAAAATCACCGAAATTTCACGGATGATGAAGATGAGAATTTTTTGGTAAAAATAGGCAATTCTCTCAGAGAGAACAAAGAAAAAATTTCATCGGATTTGAAGGATAAATCCAGTAAAGAGAGTAATGTCATTAGTCTAAAAATAGATAATAGATATGTTGGTGATTACGATATTTTTTGCAGGCTGTTGGTTGAAAGTTCCACGAAAAGGTTTTATTTTTTAGATGGAACAACGTCAAAATCAGAAAACAAAATATGTTCTGTTTGCAATCAAAAAAAAGCAGAAGTTTATGGTTTTGTTGGTACTTACAAATTTTACACGGTTGACAAAATCGGATTTGTCAGTGGAGGATTTCACAAAAAAGACGCGTGGAAAAATTACCCGGTATGTCTGGACTGCGCTTTAAAACTTGAAGCCGGTAAGAAGTATATGGGTGAAAATATGAATTTCAATTTCTACGGATTCAAGTATCTACTGATTCCAAAATTTTTGGTTGGAATCGATGAAAAAGTAAAAAAAGAGATCTTTGGAATTTTTGAAAATCAACGAGATCCGAAATTCCAACGAGAAAACATAAAACAATTGACTTCAGATGAAAATGAAGTCTTCGAATTAATGAGCGAACAAGAAAACTACTTGAACCTTGATTTCATGTTTTACGACGCTCCAAAAGGATACAATGGTACCGTTTTTAACATACTTCTCTATGTTGAAGATGTTTTCCCCTCACGGTTGAGAAGGTTATTTAAAGTCAAAGAAACAGTGGATGATATCGACATTTTTAAAAAGCACATGATTCCAGTTTTTGAGAACAAAAAGAAAATCGCCGAACAACCTTTGAAATTCAGCTTCGGAATCCTAAGGACTTTTTTCCCAAAAGTAAGCAATAACAGAACTTACAACAAATACTTTTTAGACATTGCAGGGAAAATTTTCAAAGGCAAGCCAGTAAGCTACAGTTTCCTGGTGAATTTCATCATAAGGAAAATCCGAGGTGCTTTTATAAATCCTGAGAAATGGTTTGGATCAAAAAATCAAGAAGTGAAAACATCCACTCTAAAAGGATTCATGTTGTTAAATTACTTAAATGTACTGGGAATATTAAAACAGAAGGGGATGAGAGAATTCATGGGAGAAGAAAAGAATAAAGAAGCATCAAATGCATCATTAGAGATAACTCAAAGGATCGATTCTTTCTTTGAAAAATTTGGCAATTTCTTCGACGGCAACGCGAAGAAAGCCATTTTTCTCGAGGGTATTTTAGCCCAACTCTTGTTGAAAATTCAATATAACGAAAGAGGAGCAACACCATTTAGGGTCAAACTCAAAGGGTTAAAACTTGACGAGAGGCAAATTAAAAAGCTCCTACCTGAAATTCAAAACAAATTAGAAGAATATGGCAAAAATTACTATCAAGGCTTGGAATCGATGATTTCTGAATACTTTATTAGATCAGGAAATGACTGGAAACTTTCGAATGATGAGATAAGTTTTTACTTTGTGCTTGGCATGAATCTTTCTGATATGTTTAAGACAAAGAAAGAAGAAAACGCTGGAGGTGAAGAAGATGGGTGAGATGATAAAGAACAGATCGGAAATTCTATTTCTTTACGATATTAAGGATGCAAATCCGAATGGTGATCCTTTAGATGAAAACAAACCAAGGATAGATGAGGAAAACGGCATAAACATGGTAACTGACGTTCGCTTGAAAAGGACGATAAGGGATTATCTTATGAACTTTAAAAATGAGCAGATATTTGTTAAAGAAATAACAGATGAAGAAGGACATATTCAAGACGCTAAGCTCAGGGCAAAGGACTTTCTAAAGGGTGTGGATGAACTCGAAAACATGGACTTCAACAAACAAAAAAATGTGATCAAGGAAAAGATACTCGGTGAGTGTATAGACGTTAGGCTATTTGGTGCCACCATACCTCTTGATTTAAAGATAAAAGAAAAAAGTAAAGTAAAAAGTGTCACCGGATCCATAACTTTAACTGGACCTGTCCAATTTAGAATTGGAAGATCTTTGCATAAAGTTGAGCTTAAACATATCAAAGGAACAGGAGCGTTTGCTTCTAAAGAAGGCGCAACCCAAAAAACATTCAGAGAAGAAGACATTTTGCCGTACTCTTTAATAGCATTCTACGGGATCATAAATGAAAACGCTGCGCAACACACAAATCTTTCAGAAGAAGATGTAAAATTTCTTTTAGATGGTTTATGGAATGGCACTAAAAATTTGATTTCAAGGAGTAAAGTTGGGCAAATGCCACGACTGCTTTTAAAAGTAAATTACAAAGAGAAAAATTATCACATTGGTGATCTGGATAGACTTGTCACCATAAAAGACCTTGAGAATTTAAATCAAGAAGGGATACGAGATATCTCGGAGATCGTATTGGACGCAAGTCAGTTGGTTGAAACTCTGAACAAAAACGAAGATAAGATCGAGAGTGTTGATATGAAAATTGACGATAGAGTGAAGATCGAAGGATTGGGTGAATTAAGGATAAAGCAGAACTCTATACCCTTTTAGGGTAAGTGAAAGAAATGAATGAAGCGAGAATGGAAAAGAAAGTTTTGATTTTCGACGTATGGGGAAATTACGCACATTTTAGAAGATTTTACACCACAACATCTCCTCTCACTTTTCCCTTTCCACCACGCACCGCATTATGCGGATTGATTGGAGCTATAACAGGATTGGAAAAAGAGAATAACGAATACCTAAAACATTTCGCTTTAAGCGAAGCTTCAATCGGTTTAAGATTGCTAAATCCTGTGAAAAAAACGATGATTGCGGAAAACTTGATACATACAAAAAACGCAAGTGGTCCTGGAATGAATTTGATAAAACAACGAACACAAATAGGTTTTGAATTCCTGAAAGATCCAAAATTTAGGATTTACTTTCATCATACAGATGAAAATATTTATGAACAGCTGAAAGAAAATTTGGTGAATCATAAGTCAACATACACTCCGTGTCTTGGCTTGAGTGAAAACATAGCAAATTTCATGTTTATTGGTGAATTTGAAGTAAAAAACGTTGAAAGTAACGGAGAGTACTCCAAAATTGATTCCATTTTGCCAATTAAAGTCTCTTCAGAACAAGGAATAAAATTCAAACATGAGGACGAGTATTTTTCCATTCGAGTTCCCATCGAGATGAATACGAAAAGGATCATCACAAAATATGGAAACTTTCTATTTGAGAGAAATGGAAAGCCCATAGAAGTTAAG
>WGFY01000003.1 GCA_015491995.1 Mesoaciditoga sp. | reverse complement strand
TAAACAATCTCGAAAGACGTTTGAAAAGGTTCAAGGACAGGTATAGAACCCTTAAAAGGGAAAAGGTTGAGAATCCTGAACCCGTTGCAGAAGATAAAAAAGAAAAGATTGTTAAGGTCAAGAGATTTTTGCTTCGACCTATGAATGTTGATGAAGCCATGATCCAACTTGACATGTTAGATCATGAATTTTTCATGTTCAGAAATGTTGAAGATGATCAAATAAACTTGCTTTACAGAAGAAAAGATGGGTATTACGGTTTGATAGCCCCAAAATGAATTAATCCCGCCCATTTTAAGGGCGGGATTTTTTTAAAATGGCGGAGGTGCTGGGACTCGAACCCAGAAGGCACATAATGCCACCGGTTTTCAAGACCGGCCCCTTAGCCAATTCGGGCACACCTCCGTCTCTGAATTTCAAAAGAATATCTGGTATTACTTTTTTGAACTTCCGTTATTTCCTGAAACACGCGCACTCTTACTCTCATTCAAACCATGTTCAAGCTTCTCTTTAGTTATTATAGCCTGCTGAGTTTCGACATCGAAAGCTCTCATCATGGACATATCAAAGACCAAATCTATTTTCTGACCTACTTCTGCCTCCGTTTTTGGATCTATTGAGGCGACTACGAGATCCTCTCCAACTTTAGCGTGTAATATCGTTTGGTTACCGAGCGGTTCTAATATGTCCACGCTGACACTCACGGTGTTTTCACTTTTGGCGGCAACGGCAAACATTTTATCGTAAATGTCTTCCGGTCTGATTCCAAAAACTATATCTTTACCCTTATAATCTACAAGCTCTTCTTCGTATATTTTAGGAACCTTGAGCATTATATCATTTTTCAATTTTATCCACAACCCATCATCTTTTCCGACAACTGAGGCATCCAAAAAGTTCATGGAAGGCGATCCGATGAAACCTGCAACAAATGTATTTTTCGGGTAATGATAAAGGTTAAAAGGAGAATCTATTTGTTGGATTATACCATCCTTTATTACCACAATCTTATCGGCCATCGTCATAGCTTCAACCTGGTCATGGGTAACGTAAACCATGGTAGCGTTTAATCTCAAATGAAGTTTTTTCAGTTCGCTCCTCATTTGAACTCTCAACTTTGCATCAAGATTTGACAAAGGCTCGTCAAAAAGAAAAACTTTAGGGTCTCTGACTATTGCACGCCCCAAAGCCACGCGCTGCCTTTGACCTCCAGAAAGCTGTTTTGGCTTTCTTTCAAGAAGATTTTCTATACCAAGTATTCTCGATGCTTCTTTTACCCTCTTGTCTATTTCTGCTTTTGGAAATTTCCTAAGTCTAAGGCCAAAAGACATGTTTTGATATACCGTCATATGAGGATACAAAGCGTAATTCTGAAAAACCATGGCTATGTCTCTATCCTTTGGTTCAACGTCGTTGACGATCTTTCCGCCGATCTCTACGGTACCCTTCGTTATTTCTTCAAGACCGGCTATCATCCTAAGCGTTGTGGTCTTTCCACAACCAGACGGGCCAACCAACACGGCAAATTCCTTATCGTTGATGATCAAATTTGCATCTTTCACTGCCTCAACTTTTCCATCATAAACTTTCCAAACATGTTTGAGTATTACATTTGACATACGTACACCTCCTAATTGTCTTCAAGTATGTTTTCAATTGGATTCCCAATTCCAGATGAGCCTATATCCAACAGATAGATGTCTTTGACTTTCTCTAAAAAATCCACCATTTTAACATATCTATCATATTTCATAACAGATGCCACAGGAATACCGTTTTTGGTGATCACAGCATCGGAATCACTCAACTGTGATATTAATTTGGAAAGCTCTGTTTTTGCTTCGGCTACACTGTAAAAATTTAATTTCCCAAGCATTCTTCACACCTCTTGACCATAATTATAGTCATAATATGCTTTTTTGTCAAGCAGCTAAAATCAAAAAAATTATTATTTCCATAAGATAAATTTTAAGTTAAATTATGTTAATAAAAAAATATTTTAAGAATTAAACGTTGACATATTCTTATGATTGATGTAAAATCTAAGCAAATTAGTCAACGCCCCTTATGGGGCAATCAAAAGGGAGGGATGTAAATGAAGAAAACGTTAATAATGTTGAGTGTTGTTATGTTGCTCGTTTCTGCAGTTTTTGGAGCGGGTACGATCAAAATTGGTGTCGCATTTCCAATGACGGGTGGGATAGCGGCTTTCGGACAGATGACTCTTAATGGGGTTAAGGTCGCCCAATCTTTGTATCCAACCGTACTTGGCAAAAAAATCGTGCTTATCGTCGCGGATAACAGGTCAGACAAAACCGAAGCGGCAAATGTTGTAAGTAGGCTTATAGATTACAACCATGTCAAGGCGATAATAGGAGAGATAGCGAGTTCTCATTCCCTTGCTGGTGGTTCTATCGCAGAGCGAAGTCATGTTCCAATGCTTTCGCCCGCCTCTACTAATCCACTTGTAACGCAAGGCAAACATTACGTGTTCAGAGCGTGTTTCATAGATCCATTTCAAGGTCATGTGGCCGCCGTATTCGCATATAACAATTTGAAAGCCAGAACGGCAGTTGTTTTCACGGATGTTGTCCAGGATTACAGTGTTGGTCTTGCGAACTTCTTCGTGAAAGATTTTGTCGCCATGGGCGGTAAGGTGTACAAAGAGTTCTATCAAAGCGGAGATCAAGATTTCAGCGCCCAGCTTACAGATGCCCTTAACAAACATCCTGATGTCATTTACGTTCCTGGATACTATCCAGAGATAGCTCTTATGGCTCGCCAAGCAAGACAGCTTGGTTACACAGGACCGTTTCTTGCCGGTGATGGTGCAGAGGCCCCTGAGCTTGTGAAGATCGGTGGAGCTGCTGTAAACGGTGTCTATTACACATCCCATTTTAACGCCGATGCTCCTTTTACTGAAATCGGAAAAGAATTCGTTGCGAAGTACAAAGAGATGTTCAAAGAATCACCATCTGCTTTGGCAGCGCTTGGGTTCGATTCATATCTTTTGTTGAGAAATGCCATTAAACGAGCTGGCTCGGATGAACCTGAAAAAATAGCAGCCGCTCTGAGACATACAAAACATTTTGAAGGTGCTACCGGATACATAACCATAGACAAGTACGGTAACACGATAAAATCTGCAGTTGTAAATGTGGTTAAAAACGGCAAGTTCACTTACGTTACAACCATCAATCCATAAGATTGCAACGATAAGAATTTTTTGGTGAGTTTTTAGAAGTGAAAGGAGATGCTGTTGTAGAAATTTCCAGATTGCCCTCTTTTGTAATAACAGCATCTCCCTTCTATATCGAAGAAACATTTTTCATCTTTTGGGAGGAGATGATTGTGGTTGACTGATTTTGCGCAAAATCTTATAAATGGGACGTTGCTTGGTGGGCTGTACGCATTGATAGCCATAGGGTACACGATGGTTTATGGAATATTAAGACTCATCAACTTTGCTCATGGTGATATATTGATGTGGGGTGTTTATTTTGCACTTTATGCTGTGGTTGCTTTTGGCATGCCATGGTGGTTGGGATTTTTGGTTGGTATCGCGTTGGCAGGATTCTTGGGATTCGGCATTGAAAAGATAGCGTATAGACCGTTAAGAAATGCACCTCGAATTTCTTCTCTTATAACGGCAATAGGCATGTCATTTTTTCTTGAAAGCTTAGCAGTTGTTGTATTTGGTGGAATACCAAAATCCTTTAACATTTACCCAAAATTTTTCAATCATACTTTGATATTCGGTCATTTAAGAATTCAAACGCTGACATTTTTCATATTAGGTATTACATTTCTTCTTTTACTTGGAGTTTTATGGCTACTTTACAGGACCAAAACTGGTACAGCTATGAGAGCAATTGCAACGGACATTCCCACCACGAGTTTGATGGGGGCAAATGTCGACAGAATAATAAGTTTGACCTTTATAATCGGCTCAATGCTCGCCGCTACTTCTGGAATCATGTGGGCTATGAGATATCCACAAGTTCAACCGTATATGGGTTTTGTTCCTGGGATGAAGGCTTTTGTGGCGGCAGTCATAGGCGGGATAGGATCAGTACCCGGAGCTTTAGTTGGTGGATTTCTGCTTGGAATGACGGAGATATTGGTCGTTGGTTTTTTCCCAAATCTTGCTGGATATAGGGATGTTTTTGCGTACGTTATACTGATCGTTTTGTTGATGTTTAGACCGACCGGCATATTTACGGTTTACTCGGAGCAGAAGGTGTAAAGTATGAAACGCATATCGTTCAAGACAAATTTTATCCTGACAGTTATTTTTGTGATCGGATCAGGTTTCATGCTTTTGTGGGCAAGCAATTCATTAGGTGATTACTGGGCAAGAATAATAACTTTGATGGCCATATATGGGATAATGGCAACCAGCTACACGTTGGTTAACGGTGTAACAGGAATCTTTTCACTTGGTCATGCTGGATTTATAGCTGTCGGTGCTTATACCGCAGCGCTTCTGACCTTGCCAATCCAACAAAAAGCCATGTCCTTTTTCATCACACCGCTAATCTGGCCTTTGAACAGCATACAGATGGGTTTTCTCCCCGCCACGATCATAGCCGGTTGCGTTGCCGCTTTTGCCGCATTTTTAGTTGGATATCCTTCTCTTAGGGTAACTGGTGATTACTTTGCAATTGCCACTCTTGCCTTTGCAGAGATAATAAGAATAGTCATACAAAATTCCTACAGTGTTACCAACGGTTCACTTGGACTGAAAGGGATTCCTCCTTACACCACCATTTGGTGGGCTTGGGGATGGTTGCTGGTAACTTTGATCGTGCTCGGAAGTTTCAAATTCAGCAGTTATGGACGTGCCCTTCGTGCAATGTCTGAAGACACTGTAGCGGCACGGGCAATGGGGATTGATGTGTTTAAACATCAATTGATGTCCTTTGTGGTAAGCGGGTTTTTTGCCGGAATAGGTGGGGCACTTTACGCACACTGGCTTACCACGATCGATCCAAGGCCGACAAGCCTTGGAATAATGTTGACTTTCTTCGTGTTGATAATGATAGTCGTCGGTGGGCTTGGAAGTTTATCCGGTGCAGTGCTCGGTGCCGTATTCTTTGCCTTTTCGGCCCAATGGTTAAGGATCGTCGAATCTCCTATGAATTTCTTTGGGCTGACGATACCAGGCATTCCGGGAATGAGCATGCTGATCTTTGCGGTCGTATTCATTCTTATAATGCTTTTCTGGCGGAGAGGTATCATGGGCAGAGACGAGCTCAGTTGGCAGTATATTTACAATCACTTTTCAAAGAGAGTTGGTGATCAAGATTAAAAACGAAAAAACTGATAAAAAAGAAGTTCTTAAACTTGAAAACCTGACGATCAAATTTGGAGGGTTGACGGCTGTTGACTCATTTAACGCGTATATAAATAAAAACGAGCTTATAGGTTTGATAGGCCCTAACGGTGCCGGTAAAACGACCATTTTCAATATGGTAACTGGAATATATAAACCAAGTTTTGGAACTGTCACATTCAACGATGTGAACATAACTGCTATGGCGCCTCATGTCATCACCCATCTTGGAATTGCAAGAACCTTTCAAAATATACGTTTGTTTTCTGAGATGAGCGTTTTGGAAAATGTCATGGTGGCAGAACATTCATGGTTGCAAAATTACAAAGCCAAAAAAGTGCTACATGCCCATAATCCGTCTGAATTTCCAAAACCGCGTTGGAAATCATGGTTCTGGAGTGCAGTTTTGAAAACTCCAGATTATCTTAAAGTTGAAAAAGAGATGAATTTTTATGCTAACAAGTTGCTTAGCGTGGTGGGATTAGACAAATACGCAGATCATAAAGCTTCAGCACTTTCTTATGGGCCTCAAAGAAAGCTTGAAATCGCCCGCGCACTGGCAACTAAACCAAGTTTGCTTCTTTTGGATGAACCTGCTGCAGGGATGAATCCCCAGGAAACTCAAGAACTTGCGGATTTCATAACAAACGTGAGGAAGAAATTCGACATCACAATCCTTTTAATAGAACACGATATGAAATTCGTCATGAAAATATGTGAAAGAATATACGTTCTTGACTATGGAAAAATCATTGCACACGGTGTTCCTGAAGAAATTCAAAAAAACAAAAAGGTTATAGAGGCGTACCTTGGAGATGAGAGCTATGTCTGATGTCTTGTTGGAGATAAAAAAGCTTAACGTTTTTTATGGTGCAATTCATGCCGTTAAGGGGATAGATATCGACGTTAAAAAAGGAGAAATAACCACTTTGATAGGTGCCAACGGCGCCGGAAAAACTTCAACGTTGAATTCCATAGTAGGCCTTGTAAGAAATAAAAAAGGAAATATAATTTACAAGGGAAAAGAAGTTTCTCATCTTAAACCAGACGCAATAGTCAAATCGGGAATAGCTTTGGCACCTGAGGGAAGAAGAATATTTCCGAATTTGACAGTAGAAGAAAACCTTCAAATGGGTGCCTTTTTCAGAAAAGATGTTGCCGAGGTAAAAAGAGATCTCAAATGGGTGCTTGAACTCTTTCCCAGATTGAAAGAACGATTAAAACAAATGGGTGGCACTCTGTCTGGTGGAGAACAGCAGATGCTTGCCATTGCGCGGGCTTTGATGGCTAATCCTCAAATATTGATGATGGATGAGCCATCGCTTGGATTGGCTCCTTTACTTGTTAAGGAAGTTTTCGGCGTTATAAAAAGGGTGAAAAGAGAAGGTAAAACGGTTCTTCTTGTAGAGCAAAATGCCGCTGCAGCTTTGTCAATTGCGGATTACGGCTACGTTTTAGAAACGGGAAATATAGTCCTTAAAGGAAAGGGAAAAGAGCTTTTGGCAAACGATGAAGTTCGTCGTGCGTACTTGGGCGTTACAGTGTAACGCTTCCTCCTCACCACCGCCTGTTGGAGTAAACAGGCGGTCTTTTTATAGCTTCAATTCTCTTGCAACTCGACTGCACGTTTGTACGTGTCGAAGATGGTTTTCATCAAAATACCACGTAGCCCCTGTTGTTCAAGAGAGTATATCCCTTCAATGGTGGTTCCAGCTGGAGAAGTTACTATGTGTCGGAGTTCTCCCGGATGTTTTGTTTCCGCTTCCAAAAGTTCTACGGAACCTTTAATTGTTTCCAAAATAAGTTTCATGGCAGTTTCGTAAGAAAGGCCTAATTTCATTCCGGCGTCCACCAAAGCTTCTATGATGACAAAAACAAAAGCTGGACCGCTGCCACTCAATGACGTCACAGCAGGAAAGAGGGACTCATCAACCTCTACCAATTTCCCAAAAGGCGAAAGGAGTTCTTTAACTTCATCTTTACGTTCAGAACAGTTCTTAGCGCAAGATATTCCTATAACGCCTTTGCCTATGGAAATAGGGATATTTGGCATTATTCTTACTATATCACATTCAACGTAGGAAGATATTTCATCGATTGTCAAGCCTGTAACCGTGCTTATGAAAAGCATTTTGGGATTGGAGGGCGAAATTCTTTTTAAAACTGAATGAGCATCTTGTGGTTTTACACACAAAAAAAGTACATCCACATTTGGAATTTTTTCAACATCAAGGTAGGTTTCCGCAAGTCCTTCGTATTTTCTTAACTTCTCAACATGCCTGTTTGAGAGATACAGCTCATGTCCGTTTTTAAGAAGAAGATCTGCAATTATGCTTCCAATATTTCCAACTCCTATTATTCCAACACGCATACTTTCACTCCTTTTTCTATTTTAATCAGTATACAACATTTCCCTTTGAAGATCTTTAGAAGTTTTAAAGTGTGCACATTTCATGTTAAACTACATATAACAAAAGTGCAAATAGTTCCACTCGATAAAAATGAATGTTGAATTTCAACCTTCGTGAGTTGTGCGTTAAAACATGTGTTTTTCACATTCATAAATACATTGTTAAGAGGAGGAATGAGATGAGAGAACTTTCTCCAAAAGAACTTGAGACTGATTTATCAAAATTCAACTTACCGAAATCTACAAGAGAAATCAAGTTTGAAAACAGCCTTGCATATCAAGAGCGTGCCCATGATGCATTAAGCGATGCATTAGAATTGGACAACAAAAATTACAACGTTTTCGTTTCAGGTCCAACTGGCAGCGGTAGGCATACGTTCGTAAGAGAAATTTTAAAGAAGACAGCTTTGCACATGCCCACGCCAGATGATTGGGTATATGTGTACAATTTTGTAGATCCACTTTCTCCAAGGGCAATATCTTTGAGATCCGGTCGTGCAGAAGAGTTTAAATCGATGATCAACAACTTGAAAAAAGAAGTTTTGGATTCAATAACCAAAGCGTTTAACAGTACAGATTACGAAAAAAGACACGGAGAGCTTGAAGAAAAATACGCCACCAAGAAAAAAGAGATTTGGGATGATCTAAACCAAAAAAGTTTGGAACTCGGATTTGCAGTTCAAATAGGACCAACAGGCATAATCACCGTACCTGTTGCAGATGGAAAAGCGTTAAATCAGGAGGAATACGAAAAACTTGCTCCGGAGTTAAAGAAAAAATACGAAGATAGCATATTAAAAGTTAAGCGCCTTATCGATGGAACTGTGCATAAATCCAGAAACTTAGAC
>WGFY01000002.1 GCA_015491995.1 Mesoaciditoga sp. | reverse complement strand
TATCCATGCCGACAACACCTCCAATTTTGTGGGTTCAACAAAATTTTACATCTGGTGTTGTCGGTTTTTCAACCTTTATCTTGTTTTCAATGACTCCTTTTTTCTTTCAGATTAATATCGTTACTTTCACGCACATTAGGAGAGAGAAATATGAATTTTTGAAAACTCCTTTCATTTAACACTCTTTCTACGCATTTTTAGTCACGATGACAGTCATTTTCTGCAATTCAACAAGCATTTCCTGTTGTTTTGCATTTTTCATGACAGTGGTTTGAGGATTTTTAGAATTAGTATCGTTTGTCCCTCCACCATCGTTACTGACAGTTAATTCTTCCATAATCATGTTTTGTGCTAATATGAAGAGATACTATTTTTTAAATGCACAATCGCACAGTCTGATCTCGGAAGGGAGGTTATTTTTGTGAGCGACGAAGAAAAGAAAAATGCTGGAATATTAGATGATATTAAGAATGCCACGGTAGAAAATGTGATGAAAAAATTTAAAACCTCGACCAACGGCCTTTCATCAAACGAAGTTCAAAAAAGAATCGAGAAATACGGTCTTAATCAACTGGAAGAGAAAAAAAAGAATCCCATTCTCCAGTTTCTCTCCTATTTTTGGGGGCCTATTCCCTGGATGATAGAAATCGCGGCGGCACTCTCTCTTGGATTGCAGCATTGGGTGGATTTCATAATAATCGTCATACTCCTAGGATTCAACTCAATCGTGGGTTTTTTCCAAGAGCATCAAGCTACAAGTGCCATTGAAGCGTTGAAAAAGAATCTCGCTTTGAAGGCCAAGTCTAAAAGAGACGGAAAGTGGCAAGAAGTTGAAGCATCCAAACTCGTTCCTGGAGACATTATAAAGGTGAGGCTTGGAGATATAATACCTGCCGACGTGAAATTTATAGAAGGAGATTACGCAAGTGTCGATCAGGCAGCTTTAACGGGTGAGTCTCTACCTGTAAGCAAAGAAGTCGGAGATGTTGGCTACTCAGGTTCAACGGTTAAACAAGGAGAAATGGATGCTGTAGTGGTGGCAACTGGTGAGAAAACTTACTTTGGGAGAACCGCAAAATTGATTTCCAAAGCTGGCGCAAAATCGCATTTTCAAGAAGCCGTGCTCCACATTGGAGATTTCTTGATATTCACCGCTATAGGCCTTGTGATTTTGTTGGTCTTAGCAGAACTTTTCAAGGGGGCATCGACTGGAACGTTGATAGAGTTTGCCTTGATCTTGACAGTGGCATCCATTCCGGTAGCCATGCCTGCGGTGCTGTCCGTGACAATGGCACTTGGCGCTGTTGCGCTTTCAAAGATGAAAGCCATAGTATCGAGACTTCAATCGATCGAAGAGATGGCGGGAATGGATATACTTTGTTCAGATAAAACTGGAACCTTAACTCAAAACAAACTCACTTTGCAAGAGCCAATCTCACTAGGAAACAACGACGCTCAATCTCTCGTGTTGATGGGGGCATTGGCTTCGAAAGAAGAAGACGAAGATCTCATAGATTTGGCTATAATAAACGGTCTTAAAGATAAATCTGTACTTGAAAAATACGAACAGATAAAATTCGTTCCTTTTGATCCCGTTAACAAGAGGACAGAAGCCACCATCAAAGAGAAAGAAACGGCGAAGACTTTTAGAGTCACCAAGGGAGCACCTCAGGTGATAGTAAAGATGTGCAATCTAAACGATAAGGATAAGAAAAATGTTGAAAGCAAAATAGAAGAGTTGGCCACAAAGGGAATCAGAACACTTGGAGTTGCAAAATCTGTTGATGGCCAGAAGTGGGATCTACTTGGGATACTTCCGCTTTTGGATCCACCACGCCCGGATTCAGCCGAAACCATCAAAAGGGCAAAAGAACACGGTATAGAAGTTAAAATGATTACTGGAGATAACATTGCCATAGCAAAAGAAATATCTAAAGAACTCTCTCTCGGAATGAACATACATAGAGCCAGTGAGTTCTTTGCAAGTGACGTTGAAAAGGGACATCTTCCCTCTCATATAATTCATCAAGTTGAGCAAGCAGATGGATTCGCTGAAGTTTTTCCGGAGCACAAATATGAAATAGTTAAAACTCTCCAACAAGGTGGGCATATTGTCGGAATGACTGGAGATGGCGTGAACGATGCACCTGCGCTAAAAGAAGCCGATACTGGTGTGGCCGTCAGTGGAGCAACGGACGCCGCGAGGGCAGCGGCCTCTTTGGTTCTAACCGCTCCCGGTTTGTCAGTCATAATAAGCGCTGTGGAAGAAGCAAGAAAGATCTTTGAGAGGATGAATTCTTACGTGATCTACAGAATAGCCATGACACTTAGTATCATGTTTTTTGTTGTGGTATCAATGGTCATGTTCGGATTTTATCCTTTAACCGCTGTCATGCTTATTCTTCTGTCGTTAATGGATGATGTCCCAATAATGACCATCGCTTACGACAACACGTGGCTTGATCCAAAGCCGGTCAGGTGGCAAATGAAGAGAATAATATCCGTTTCAACGATTCTTGGTCTTTTCTCATTGATAGAAACTTTTGGCATGTTACTCATAACAATGAAATGGCTCGGGCTCCCGAAGTCCATGGTGGAGACGGCTCTCTTTCTTCAACTCGTTGCCGGCGGACACCTTTTGTTGTTTGTGGCTCGTACCAAAAAGAATTTTTGGACGAGCCCCAGACCATCTGCTCCGCTGTTCTGGGCAATAGTAGGTACCCAAATAGTCGCATTGCTTTTCGCGGGATTCGGTATACTCATGCCAGCCATCCCATGGTATTTGGTCGGGTTGGTTTGGGTGTACAACGGCGCTTGGATGTTCTTGAACGATGGCATCAAACGGATAGTTTATAGTTTTATAGGACACACCGCCGATTATCATAGAAGGTTCGTCGATAGATCTCGAGGGTCGTTGCATCCTCATGGATCAAGAAACTAAAATTTGATATGTTGATTCATTTAGAGGCACCATTGTGGTGCCTCTAAATTATTTTTTTTACTCATGCTTATATGGTGCACGTAAATTGCCGCGAAAATTCTCGCAACAAATGAAATCATAAACACCATTCTATACACATCCACATTCAAGAAAAAAACGTGAAGCTTACTTTGACAAAGAGTGTTGCGATTATGCCTGAGCAAATGTTGCCTAAAAACGCCGTCCCACTTGTTATGCTCATAAAAGCGGGAAAAGCTTCCGTTTTTTCAAACGATGGGACCAATTCCATCAAAGCGTAAAAACTTCCAAGGAGTAAGGATCAAAAACAACAAGGTTGGTCTGGATACCCATGCAAAAACTCTAACGAGGGCTTTTGAACTTGCGTGTGGTAACAAGTAAAAATGGGGGTCAGATACTGCGATAAAAGTCAAGATGTTTTTGATCCACTAAGAGAGGCAGATGAAGAAGTGGCTTCGCTGAGGCTTTTCCTCAGGAGACAGACTTATAAACAATGTCGCTCTTCAAGCTATTTCTTTCTATCAAAGCCAAACTACAAATGGCGCCATTTACAACGATTCCTCATAAGTCCTCTACCAAGTTTGGGAGAGAAGCGAAATTGCATAGTTGCAATATTTCTTTCGATTTTCCGACAAAGACGAAGCCGTGAATTGTGTTAGCCAGCAGGATGGGCTGTGTATAAATTACAAATCCTCTTTTATCACCGTTACGGATAAACTTTTTCTTTATAGAGCATCACGGTTCAAATGTAGGGGCAATTCATGAATTGTCCCTACATCATCAATTCGGACAAAGCGAATTGTTTCTGCCACAAAACGTCAGAGAAATTGTTGAGGAGAGAAACGCGCTCAGCGATCAGATAAAAGTAGTGATGGATGGAATGAAAAACCGGGCCTGATGGCCCGGCTAAAGATTCTAATTTTTAGGAAATTCAATGAATACACAAACCTTGAAGAAGACTCTTATTACTGTTAGGCTCAATTTTGCTTGACTAAAACAAAGAATGGCTCACAGGTAGAAGGTATTTGAAGAAATGAGTGCTTGAAAAATGAGGCTGTTTCACTCTTTAAGGATACAGGAATAATTTTATAGCAATTTCTTGACATAACCTTCTGTTTTTGTAAGTTTGAACAAAGTCATTCAAAAACATCTTTTAGAAGTAACTTGGAAGCGTTAAAAGTTAAAGAGAAACTTTTAGAAGATCTCATGAAAGAAATAGAGAAAGTGATGGATTAAAAGTTTCCCTAAGGGAGAGTTTTTTAACTCTATTCATAAAAATAAGATATGTCATTCAACGATGATTTAGACTTGTTTTGACCCAAAAAAATCGTATTTTACAAATTATAGGTAATTTTCTTCGTTTTCCTCGATTTATCTTCCATTATCTTGCGAAATCTTTGTGTAACGACAAATCAAGTACTTCAAATCTTTATCGACTTTTAATTGACTAACCGTTATATCGAAAAGTAAAACTTGTAGAATCTATGCTTAGAATGACCAAAAGAGTGAATGCTCAAGCAAAAAAATTAAGGAGGTGATGTGATATGATCAAAGAAGAAAAAAACATTGGAAAAATGCCTGTAGATGAGGTGTTGAAGGAATTTAATTCTTCAGTTGAAGGCCTTTCATCAGAAGAAGCACAAGCTAGACTTAAAGAATATGGTTTAAATCAATTAGAAGAGAAAAAGGTGAACCCTGTTCTCAGTTTTTTGTCTTATTTTTGGGGACCTATCCCGTGGATGATAGAAGTTGCCGCCGTACTTTCTATGATCTTAAGTCACTGGGTTGACTTTTCAATTATTGTATTTTTGCTGGCATTCAACTCTTTAATAGGATTCTTTCAGGAACATCAAGCTTCTAATGCAATTGAGGCTTTGAAAAAGAATCTTGCGTTGAAAGCACGAGCGAAAAGAGATGGGAAATGGCAAGAAATAGAAGCGTCAAATCTTGTGCCTGGTGATGTGATAAAGCTAATATTAGGGGACGTGATTCCCGCAGATATTAAATTCATAAATGGAGATTATTTAAGCGTTGATCAATCGGCTTTGACAGGAGAGTCTTTGCCTGTGGATAAAAAAATCGGAGACGTGGGATATTCTGGCTGTGCAGTTAAACAAGGCGAAATGGAAGCAATTGTAACAATCACAGGAGGTGATACCTATTTTGGAAAAACCGCCAAATTAGTCGCCAAAACTAAGGTAAAATCACATTTTCAACAAGCCGTACTACGGGTTGGGAACTTCTTAATATTTACAGCGATAACACTTGTGGTACTTTTGGTTGGAGTTGAAATTGCAAGACATGCACCTTTAGGGCAATTAGTAGAATTTGCCTTGATTCTCACAATAGCCTCCATTCCCGTGGCGATGCCAGCGGTGTTATCTGTGACAATGGCGCTTGGAGCTTTGGCTCTTTCAAAAATGAAAGCTGTTGTTTCAAAACTTGAATCTATAGAAGAGATGGCAGGAATGGATATACTCTGTTCTGATAAAACTGGAACTTTAACGCAAAACAAGTTGACACTTCAAGATCCAATACCATTTGGTGATGAAGAAGCTCAGAATGTTATTTTATTTGGTGCTCTCTCATCAAAACAAGAATCTCAAAGTGCTATAGATGCGGCGGTCATAAATGGTCTCAAAGATAAATCCATACTTTCTGATTTTGAAAAATTGAAATTCATTCCTTTCGATCCCGTTTCAAAAAGAACAGAAGCTGTAGTCAGAGACAAAAAAACATCCAAAAAATTCAAGGTCACAATGGGTGCTCCACAGGTGATAGTCGACATGTGTGAGTTAAGTGACGAAGAAAAGAACGAGGTAGATAAAAAAATAGAAGAACTGGCGTCAAAAGGTATTAGGACACTTGGTGTGTCCAAGGCTGATGAAACAGGAAAATGGAAATTTTCTGGGATGCTGCCGCTATTAGATCCACCACGATCTGATTCAGATCAAACCATTCGTCAAGCCAAAGAACACGGAATAAAGGTCAAAATGATCACTGGTGATAACATAGCAATAGCAAAAGAGATATCTGCAGAATTGGGACTCGATACAAATATTTACAGGGCACCTGAAATTTTTAAAAGTGAAAAAGATCAGGAGCACTTTTCAAAGGATGCAATTCAACAAGTTGAAAGAGCGGGAGGGTTTGCTGAGGTATTTCCGGAACATAAATACGACATAGTAAAAGCTTTACAGGAAGGTGGGCATATTGTTGGAATGACTGGAGATGGTGTAAATGATGCCCCAGCTTTAAAAGCTGCAGATACCGGAATAGCTGTTAGTGGTGCGACAGACGCAGCCCGGGCAGCTGCCTCTCTAATTTTGACAGCACCGGGATTATCAGTCATAATAAATGCCATTGAAGAAGCAAGAAAAATATTTGAAAGAATGAACTCTTACGTGATTTACAGAATAGCAATGACGTTGAGTATAATGCTTTTTGTTGTTGCATCAATGATAACGTTCGGGTTTTATCCTTTAACGGCAGTAGCACTTATTCTTTTGTCTTTGATGGATGACATTCCGATAATGACAATAGCTTACGATAATACATGGCTTGATCCTAAGCCAGTTAGATGGCAAATGGGTAGAGTAATTTCGGTTTCAACAGTTTTAGGAATTTTGTCTTTGATTGAAAGCTTTGGCATGTTGTTAATAACATTGAAATGGATTGGGCTTTCTCTTCCAATGATAGAAACGGCAATGTTTTTGCAATTGGTAGCGGCAGGACACCTTTTGTTGTTTGTGACTCGTACTAAAAAACATTTCTGGACACGTCCAGGACCTGCGTCTCCATTATTTTGGGCTATTATTGGAACACAAATTGTTGCCGTATTGTTCAGCGGATTTGGAATTCTGATGAGCGGAATACCGTGGTACTTAATAGGCATAATATGGCTTTACAACGGTGCTTGGATGTTCTTAAATGATTTTGTCAAGATCTTTGTTTATTATTTCATGGATCACAAAATTGCTCATAACAAACATCTTCATCATGGTAAGAAAGCGATACATAATCCGATCAACAAACTCGGTCATCAAAGAGAAGGATGATGCTTTATATTCGTTGTAATCGTAAATCAACGATAATTGATTAAATAACACTCCCGTCTCTTTTGCGGGAGTGTCTTATTGAAGACTTCGACCTTTGCAGTCATACAGTTTGGAGAAAATATTCTTTGATTTATCGCTTTCCTCCATTTTACTATAATTGAATTATAGTCTGTTCGAAAATTCAAAACTCATAAAGCAACCACATAACTATCTCTCACAAGTTGAAAATATACCAAATGTAACCGTTGTGAAAGGCCTTCCAGAGCTGTCCATTTCGATGGTGGCTTTCGTCTGGAATGTGAAATCTTCTCCTTACATAGGCTCTGGGAAATTGGATGGAAATGGAATTCCGCCGGATTTCTTCTCTCACCTCAACGTGAGAAAAGCGTTTGAATATCTTTTCCCGCACAAAGCGTGCACCCATAACGTGTTAGGTGGAAACGCCATCACGCCAAACGGTGCCATACCAAAAGGATTGTTAGGATACAACCCGAAAGTCCCGCCAACATATTATCAAGATCTTGCAAAAGCAACTGAATACTCAAGAAAGCGTACAATGGTGAACTTTGGGAAAAAGGTTTTGAATTCACACTTATCTACAACAAGGGAAATTCTAGCGGAAGAACCGTGTGCAATATGATCAAAGCATTTGCAAGAAAGATCAATCCCAAATTCAGAATAAACATTTCATCCGAGTCGTGGACGTCTTTCCTTGATGATTACTATGCAGAAAAACTGCCGATGTTCTATCTTAGTTGGTTGGCAGATTACCCAGATCCGTACGACTTTGCGCAACTGTATTATTCGTCTAAAGGGGAGTACGGTAGCACACTTGGTGAAGCTTACGTAGAATGGGCAAAATCCAACATGGACCCGCTTCTGAGTGAAATTTTTAAAACCACAGATCGTGGAAAACTTTCTGAGATTTACCAAAAGATGAACGAGCTCGCTTACGAAAATGCTTTGTACATATGGATCGCTCAACCTTTAAACGTCCACGTTCAACGTTCTGATGTAAAGGGATGGTACTACAATCCCGCGCGTTTTGGTGTTGATTTTTACACGCTTTCGAAATAAAAATATTGAATTAAGCAGGGGGCACACTTGAAGTGTGCCTTTTTTTTGCTTTGATGAAGCTTTTCAAGTGTGATCTTCATTTCGACAATCTATAATGATCTTGCTAAAAATAAAAAGTTGGTGGTCGCTTTATGAACTTTGAATTTTTAAACAGTCTATCCATGACTGGCTTGCAATGTTAAGAAAACTTATATTTCCAAGACCCGACCCCGATTTTTCCCCTCCGCAAATGGACGGTTCCAAATCGTTTGTACGGGCAATTCATGAATTGCCCGCTATCAACTCGGACAAATTGTTTCTGCCACAAAACGTCAGCGAAATCGTTGAGGAGAGAAACGCGCTCAGCGATCAGATAAAACAGCTCACGCAGACGAAGAACGAAAAAGAAAACCAGATAAAGGCCATGATGAAAGAAAGCGAAACGGCCCGAACGGACAAATACGTGATCACGTGGAAGTCGGTTGTTTCAAAAAGATTCGACACGAAGAAGTTCAAATCAGATCACATGGATTTGTACAAAGCGTACACGAAGGAAACATCTGCCAGAAGGTTAACCATTAAGGAAGCATGAGAATATGTCAATACACTTTTCCTCTTGGAAGAACTTCAAGGATGAAGATGTCATCTTTTTCCTTTTCGAAGATTATCCTGTAATCTCCAACTCTGAGTCTAAAAAAGTCGGCGTATTTTCCATGCAAAGGCTTAACGTCTCCATGAGGAAGTTTTTCCAACGCAGCCTCAATTTTCATTTGGTATTGACGGGGAATTTTTTCAAAATGTTTTGCGGCTTTTTTGTGCCAATAGATCACAAGTTGAGTTTCCTTTTCAATTCATCATTTGAAATCACATTCACACCTTTTGCGGCGTCTTTGGCGTCTTTGAAAAAATTCGGATCTTTGTCCAGCTCACGCTCGATCATGAGGTCTTCGTATTCTTCCCACAACCTTTTGATCTCATCATCTGAAAGCGTGTCGATCAGCTCTTTGAGCTTTCTTCTTAAATTCTTTGTACCTTGCACGGATATCACCTCTTTCGTGCCCGCCTACATTTTACCATCTTTAAAAAAACTTTGAATTCTTTCTCATTTCCGTTAATGCTATCTTCGCTATTCTGTCAGCGTCTAATGCTTTGGAAGCGCGCGCTGAATTTCGGGTGCCATGCGTTTGAGCAAATCCTGAACGTTTTTGTAGGGGGACGGTTT
>WGFY01000001.1 GCA_015491995.1 Mesoaciditoga sp. | reverse complement strand
TATATGACCATTGTTCAGGTATATTCCAAAATGCACAGGTAGTTCTAACGGTAGGCATCATTAAAGATAATGCCTTTTCTCCAATCGACATGCTTTTTTCAAATGTTAAAGGCGGCGTTGAGAATCGGCAAATGACCAAGAACGACCAGCTCATAGCATGTATGAAAAAACACGGCAAAGAAATTAAAGGAGCTACGTTGTTAGGAGATTCATGGTTTACTCACTCATACGTTGTTGAGGCCGCTGTAAAATGGTTCGAAGTGAATTTCATCGGGAGAATAAAATCAAGCTTCAAGGTCAAAATAGATTCATCTGTTATGAGCGTAGGTGAATACCAAAAGCATTTGGATATGACCCAAGCACAAGAAGCGGAAATAAATGGTGAAAAGATGTGTGTACATGAAAGAATACCTTGCTTTCAAGCGTTTAGATTCTTCTTAAAGCATGTCGTTTGTGAGAATGAAAGTGGTGAGAGGATAACACTCGTAAGCACGGATGTGAATCTCAGTGGTATTGAGATAGTCAAGAATTATCTTGAGCGTTGGAAGATAGAAAGCTTTTTTAAGATGGCTAAACAAGAGCTTGGACTCAAAGACTGTAAACTTTTGAGTGATGAGGCTCAAGAGCATTGGATGTTGTTAGTCATCTTAGCGTACATGATTTTCAAAGACCATGAAATGTTGTTGAAAGAGAAATCTAAAAATGCGACGAAGAAAGATACATTTGAAATAATTCACTATTCAAAATGCCTGAAGCCACGCCTGTTTTCAGCACGTAACATTGTTAGTAATGTTTCTCGTAACATATTTCGCAATCTTCATGCACAACGTGAGGAGTTATAAGATTTATAATTTTTAACGTATCCGTTCCTAATGGAAAACATCCATAATGGTTGTAACCGTTATAGAGTTGAGGAAGTTTAGATGATAGTTCTTTGAATTCTTCTTCCAACATTTCGTTTATTCCCTGGCCTGGTTTTAAATTAGCTTCAGGGTGTTTTGAAATGTAAAGGAAATGCTTGGTGCTCTTCTCTCCTGTTTTGACACTTGTGGTAACGATGATGTCTGTTATCATTCCGCGAGCTTCCATAACTTTTATTCCGGCAAGCCTGTTGAAAAGTGTGAAAGACGCCTCATCAATGAATTTTTGGCGAGCTTGATCATAATTTGAAAGTTTTTTGTCTGCTTCGATAACAGGCTCTATTTTTTTGCGGATCTCTTCAAAGCCGGCTAACGGTTTCCTGATTTTGTTTTCATCTTCAAAAAATCCTGCCCTTTTCAAAAGGGAATTGTAGGCTTTTTCGAGAGCTTCACGAATTTTGATTACAGTGCTTTCAAGATCTGGCATTTTTATTTTTCCTCTCCTCAACGTGCAATTTTGCTTTTTCGAACCAATCCGCTGGGAATTTTATGTAGTCGTCTGGAAGATTGGCAACTTCTTTGATTCTTTTAAATATTCTAAAAATATAAGGAGAGTTCCAATCTTTTTCGATGTAAAAAGTTTCCCCGTTATAGTTAACTTCATAAGGAGTTGTCATCGGCTTTCCGGTAGAGTGTACTTTTTTAGTGTTTATGATATATCTTTCGGTAGACTCAGATATTTTAAGTGGAATTTTTATTTTTTTATAAGACAATTTGATGAGTCTGATGAGGATACTTTTCCAATTATTCGCTTTGATTTTTTCATTGTTTACAATGACGATTTTCGGTGCTTCAATTCCGCGTAGATTTTTTTCTATATATTTAGAAATGAATTCCAAAAATTCAGAAAGATTTATAAATTCATCATTTGATTTTTCCTGTGGTGAGGAATTGAAAACTTTGGATTCCAATTCTTTTTTCATAATTCTTTCTCTTATGTCATTCATTGCTTGAGAGAAAAGGGATCTTTCAAATGTATCCTGATATCCAAAATCCATATCCAGAATTTTTTCATAATCGCTTGCGAATTTTTCAAGAATGTCAAAAAATAAAGGATTCATGAGTTTTATAAGCTCTACGTAGCTTGTTCGAAAATTCAAAATTCAAAAAGCGACCACCAACTTTTTATTTTTAGCAAGGCCATTGGAGATATTAGATAAGGTCACAAGATTATGAATCAATAGCTTTAATCCGACTGCCTCTTTGTAATGACGATGTGGAACGTAATAG